>CALFOM010000045.1 GCA_937919685.1 uncultured Phycisphaera sp. | reverse complement strand
GCTGTTGGCGGTGGCAGTCGTGTCGCTCGCCACCTCCGGATTCGCGGGTGACTCGAAGGACGCTGGTCCCTGCGACCCGTCGAGCGAACCCTGGATCTATCCGGCGGAGGCGGTGGACACCGCTGACCCAGTGAGTTGGGCCCGATTCGCGTGGGATGGCTTCGTGGCGCTCAACTGGCCACAACTCGAAGGGGGTGCGCCCGGCGAACCGGACACCAGCGTCACCATCTGCGACGAACCGAATGGGCGGCCCGCCTTTCTCCAGTGGATGCAGAAGGAGCAGTTGCTTCTTCCCGACGGCGCGTCGCCGGGTACTTGGGACAACCCGACGTTCTCGACGCCGATGTTTACCCCGGACGACGGCGGACCCACGCTCCCGCTCCTCGGCGCGCTGTCCATGACCACTGACCCGGATCTGGTCGACGAGTTTGACGAGGCCTTTAGTCATCGCCCGCTTCTCGATCAGAATGGTCGGTACGTACTCTTTCAGATCTTCCTGAATCGATCAGAATTCGAATACATCTCGCAGAACGGCTATTACGACGCGGCGAATCAATATGCCGCGTTCCAACCCGGAGGCGAATTCGTCGGATTCCCCGCGACTGGTCAGCCGGCAGACTTCGATCCGCCGATCGATCTTCCGGAGTGGGCGCAGCAGGGGGCCATCGAACTCAAGGCTTCTTGGAAGCAGCTCGACGAGGCGGAGATCGCCAGCGGTCGATTCTTCATGCAGGACGTCTACTACGCCAGCAATCTTTCGCGATCGGAGTCGCCGTGCGGCCCGGTCACGGTGGGGTTGGTGGGACTCCATGTCCTGCAACTGACTCCGAGCACCGGCGCGACCTGGTTCTGGGCCACGTTTGAACAGGTCGACAACGTGGATGTTCTTCCCGGGAACCCGAACGGCGCCCCGTCATTTAATCCGGGGTCCGACCCCGACGTCGACTGCCCGCCTCCGTACGCGAACGGGTATTCCTGCAACGGCGAGGAATGTACGCCGTCTGATCCGGGCGGCACGGCGGATTGTCCGCCGTATGCACCGGAATCCGGGGAGCTTCCCAGTGTCTGCGATGCCGATCCCTCCCGAGCAGTCAACGTCTCTCGAATTCCCGAGATGGTGACGCCGGACGACGTCGAATCAGTGAACGACGAGTATCGGGCTCAACTCCCCGCTCCTTGGAAGTACTACCGGCTGTTGAACACCATTCAGCCCGACCCCGCGGGTCCGAGCTGTATTCCGCCCAACGAATCCAACACCGTCAATACGGCCTATCTCACCAACGTGACGATGGAGACGTACACGCAGTACTACCAGTTCATTTCGCTTCCGAAATGTGACGGCACCGACATCTCGCCGATGAGCATGAACTGCACGGATTGTCATTCGGTGGCGAAGCCGCTTGGGGCGCCGACGGTGCTTTACGAAGGGGTGAATTTCCCCGATCCGCAATACCAGATCTTCTCGTTCATGTTGAACAATGCGAACAACTCTTGTTCGGCGGACCTCAACCACGACCGGGTGGTCGATTCCGCGGACCTTGGAATTCTCATTGCGAACTGGGGTTCGAGCCAGTCCCGTGATCAACTCGATGGCAACGCACCAGTCAATGGTGGTGACATCGGAATTCTGATCGCGGATTGGGGCGCCTGCCCGGATTCGGCACCGCTCGCACCCCCTGAAGATGAGTCGGGATTCGAACGCCTCGCGAGATCAATCGGTCGCTGAGACCGAGTATTCCAGAGGATCGGACCCGCTTGCCGAGAAGTGGGCATCGAGCTTGGCGCAGGATTCGAGCGTCAGCCCCCGGCCTCTTTCCTCGCGGTCCAGCCCGGTCCAGCCCGGTCCAGCCCTAGTCCTGCTCGACCAAGTACCAACCGTCTCCAAGATCTTGGGTCCAGTTGGTGTTGTCCCAAATGTTTCGGAAATGCGGCGGCCCGAATGGGAGCTGCCGGCTGATTAGTTCGGGGACGAACTCCGGCGGCTTGCGGACCACGAACATTCCTCCACCCGCTCCGCCATTCAACTGAAAGCCGACGGCGTCTCCGCCTTGCGACATGCGGATCTGTCGGAATCGAAAAATGCCGACGTTGGTTGGGCCGGAGATGACTTCGCCGCCCGCCACTCGGTCGGCGATTTTCGTCATGGCCGTTTGATGCAGTTTGAAGGAAAGCACGACCGGCCAGTCGGTGACGCCGATGCTGAGAAAGACGAGCGGAACGAGATAGCCCGCGAGTCGTCTTTGCCAAGAGATCGGTTGAAGGGGCAGTGCAAGCAAGATGAACTGAAGCAGGATCAACGGCACAGCGGCAATGGCCAGCATGAAGAGGAGGAGCCAGTACCCCCCGATCGCCGAATAGACGAAGATCAAGAGCAGCGCCAACCAGCTTGCGTAGTACAAGAGCCGGCAGGTCCCGATCAGCCATCGGCGATATCGGTTCGCCGCGATGTTCGCGGTGGTCCGAGGGTCGTTCGGATTGAAGGGGCGACCGCATTCGGGGCAGGCGTCGGTGGTGAGCCCTTGCAACTCATGGGCGCAGCCGATGCAGCAGCGGCCTCGGAGAAGCGGCCCGGAGGAGGCTGGGATGCTGGGGAGGTCTGGGGTCGACAAAGAAACAAGGCTCCGTTGAGCAAGTTCGGACGGCGGGCGCTCTGATGGCCGATACGAGTGTACCGGTGACTCCGGGAACTCCCGTTTGTCAGTGTTCGCCGATGTACGGGGTCGTCAGTGGCGGGAGCCGGATCGTGGGGGATGTTGGTCGCCGGCCGGAGAAAGAGCCGGGGTGAAGTCACTCATCGACGCCGCTCCCACCCTTCGGCGAGCCGCCAACATCGGTGAATCCGTTTGTTGCGAAAGTCCTCGGGCACGGATCGATTGCTGATTTCGCGACTTCCGAAGCCGTCGGGGACCGCGGCGTCGTCGAGTTCGAAGCTACGCGAATTGGTCGAGAAGAATACCTCGCCTTTTGGGGCCACAAAGCGGGCGATCCAACGAAGCAAATCCGGGTGGTCTCGATCGATCGCGAACGACCCGGCCTTCATCCGTTTCGAGTTCGAGAAGGTGGGGGGATCGCAGACCACGATGTCGTATCGCTCTTGCTCGGACGACGGGCCTGCTTCGAGCCATTGAAGGCAGTCGGCCTGAATGGCGCGATGATCGGGATCGGTGGCCAGTCCGTTCAGTGCGAGGTTGCGTTCGTACCAGTCGAGGTAGGTGCGGGACATGTCGACGGTGGTGGTCGCGGCGGCGCCGCCCGCCCTGGCATGAACACTGAACGCGCCGGTGTAGGCGAAGAGATTGAGGACCCGCTTGCCTGACGCCCGCTCACCAACCGACTTTCTGGTCGGTCGGTGATCGAGGAAGAGTCCGACGTCGACGTAATCGGAGAGATTCACCTCAAAGCGAAGCCCATGCTCCTCGACGATCTTCGTCGCGGCTCGGGTGTCGACCCGCTCGTACTGGTCGCGATCGCCATCTCCGGTTCTCTGCCGGCCTCGATGCTTCACATGCATCCGTTCCGGTGGGATGTTCAGACCTGCAAGGATCTCGGCCTCCGCGTCACGACGGTGTTCGATCTCCTTCTCAAGCGTGTCATCCTTCTTTCGAGAATGAAGCCATGCCACGGCGTCCCCCTCCCGCGTCGGATCCGTCGCGTCCGGATCGCCGTACCAGTCGATGATCGCGGGGTAGTCGGGCACGTCGCGTTCGTAGAGTCGGAAACAGGAAATGCCTTGTTTTCGACCCCACTTCGCGAGGTGCTTCATTCGGTTGGCGAGTCGTTCTCCGAGCATGGTGAGAAACGGTAGCAGGTTCCTCAGGTCGTTCGAATCGCGGCGAACTGGAACAGCCGGGCGTCAAAGAGTCCGAGGTCGCTCAGCTTGAGCGAGGGGATCACCAGGAGTGCCATGAACGAGAGTGTCATGAAGGGGGCGCGGAGATCCGAGCCGAGATACTTGGCGGTGGTGGTCAGTCGTTCGTAGGCGGCCGCGACCTCTTCGGCCGGCTGATCACTCATGAGGCCAGCGATGGGTAGGGCGAGGGTGTCGGTTCGTCCCTCACCGACCACGGCAAGGCCGCCTTGTAACTCGAAGACCGTATTCACGGCGGCGCAGACGGCGCCTCGGGTCGTGCCGACCGCGATGACCTGATGGGAATCATGCGCGATGCTGGTGGCGATGGCGCCGTTGCGGAGCTTGAATCCGCGAATGAACGCGAGCGCCGGAGGAGCGGGTTGATAGCGGTTGCAGACCGCAAGTAACAGGGTGTCCTCCTCGACGTTGGGTTCGAGCATATCGCTCTGCGGCTTCAGGAACGTCGTGGTCTCACCGGTGATCAAATCGCCGTCGTTGGCAAGAATCGTCAGGACTTCGACCGGATCGGTACCGCCGCCCGCCGCGATGGTGAAATCAGCTGGAGCGAAACGTGCCTTTCGGAAGCGATTGGGCGTGGCCGAGCGATCCGCAGGGACCAGGCACTCGCCGTCCCGAGCGATGAGCGTGCCACCAATCCAGGTCTGACGGACCCGGAAGTCGACGAGATCATCGACCACGATGAAATCGGCTCGATCGCCGACCCGGAGCAATCCAGTGGGAAGGCCGTAGTGCTCCACGGGGTTGATGCATGCCGCCCGCAGAACATCGAAGACCTCGACACCGTGCGCGACGCACCTTGCCACGGAACGGTCGATGTGCCCGCGAAGAAGGTCCTCCGGATGTGCGTCGTCGGTCGAGAACATCGCGAGATGTGGAAACTCGAGCAGGATCGGCCAGATCGCTTCGAGATTCCTTGCCGCGCTACCCTCCCGGATCAGAATGTTCATGCCCGCTTCGGCCTTGTCGCGGGCTTCCTCGATGGTGACGCACTCGTGATCGGTGGTGATCCCGGCGGCGGCGTACCGCTTCGCATCTTCGCCGCGGAGGCCCGGGGCATGTCCGTCGATCGGTTTGCCGAGGCGTTTCGCGGCGGCGATCTTGGCCATGACTTCGGGATCGTCTTGAAGAACACCCGGCCAGTTCATGACCTCCGAGAGATATCGAAAGCGATCGTCCGCAAGGAGTCTTCCGACGGCCGCGGCATCAAGCCGGGCACCGGAGGTCTCGAATTCTGTCGCGGGAACGCAACTCGGGACCCCGAAATGGATCGGGATGCAGGAACGAGCCGCTTCTTCGAGCATGAACTCAAGGCCTTCTTCACCAAGCACGTTGGCGATCTCGTGGGGATCGCTGACCGTTGCCACGGTGCCGTGCCGCACCGCGACGCGAGCAAATTCCGTAGGGGGAAGCATGCTGCTCTCGACGTGGACATGGGCATCGACGAAACCCGGGAGCAGGTGGCCAGGGTCGATCGGCTCGTCGTTGCCGAGGGGGCGGATCGACTTGATCAACCCATCCTCAACCTCGACCTCCGCTGGAAAGACCTGTCTGTCATGAATATCGACGATCTGATGACGCAGAATGGGCATGAATAGAGACTACCGCAAACAAGGGTTTCGTCGCGGGCTCTCCGCTGGAACCGCCCGAGAGCCACGCTCGAAATCCGGCGTCCCAGCTCCCGGTGGGCGGTCAGAGGCATTCCGGGTGGATACGCTGTCCGGCACGAAAGAGCGACGCCAGGCATGATCACGGTTCTTGCTAGATGGGAAACTACCTCGATGACTTTCACCCCCAATCCTCTTCGCCCGCTGGCGTTCCTTCGACGAGAACGAGCGTTGCTCGTCGGCATCGCGACGGCGGGGCTATTTTTCACCTTTGGCGGGTCCTGGCTTGGTGATCTGTCGAACCCAGGGTGGGCGAGTTTCATGTTCGCGTGGCTCTTCGCGGTCATGCTGTGGTCGTCGTTCGCCGTGGTCCGCCATGCCGACGGGCTCGCGGTCCGGCTGGGAGAGCCGTTTGGGACGCTGATTCTGACTCTGGCGGTGATCAGCATCGAAGTGGTGATGATTTCCGCGGTCATGTTGACTGGGGCGGAGAATCCGGCGTTGGCCCGCGACACGATGTTCGCGGTGCTGATGATCGTGCTGAACGGGATACTGGGAATCACCCTTTTGCTCGGCGGTCTCAAGCACCACGAGCAGGAGTACAACCTGCGCGGCGCCTCGGCCTACCTCGGGGTCATTATTCCGCTCGCCGCCATGTGCATCGTGATGCCGAGATTCACGACTTCGACTCCGGATTCCTCCGCATCGCCGTTGCTTTCCGTGTTTCTGATCGTGATGTCGGTCGGACTCTACGGAATCTTTCTCACGCTCCAATCCGCCCGGCACAGCACATACTTCAAGCAGCCGGCACGGGACGACGGCGAAGACGTAGCCGTTCACGATGAACACGGTGGTCTTGAAGTCTTTGGGGTCGGTTATCACGCAGTGATGCTCGTGCTCACAATGCTCCCGATCGTGCTGCTCTCGAAGAACATGGCCAAGGTGGTCGATCATGGGAGCGCTGCGCTCGGTGCACCGACGGCGGTGAGCGGGTTCCTCGTGGCCGTCCTTGTTCTCTCTCCGGAGGCCATGGCGGCGGTGAAGGCGGCGCTGGCGAACCAGCTCCAGCGCACCATGAACATCGCGCTCGGCTCCGCGCTGGCCACCATCGGACTGACCATTCCAGCGGTTCTGGTGATCGGGATGTTCACCGGCAAGACCGTGGAGCTCGGTCTGGAGAATGTGGAACTCGTCCTCCTGGTGGTGACGCTCGCGGTGAGCATGGTCAATTTTGGCGGAGGACGGACCAACATCATGCAGGGAGCGGTTCATTTACTACTCTTCGTCGCCTACATCGTCCTCATTTTCGATTGAGATGCAGCGGCTGGCTCGTCCGAGGATGACCTTCCCGTATCATTGGCGTTGAAACGGCCATTGGGTCGATCGAATCCTCGAACTGATGTTTCCTGAATGGAGTGAACCCGATGGCGACCCGCAAGCAAATGGATAAACAGAAGAAGTCCAGAGCCCTCAAAAAGAAGAAGATGACCCTGGCCAAGGAGGCCAAGGCCCGAGAAGAGACCCCCGAGGAGAAGGTCGAGCGCCGTGAGCAGCAGGCCTTCGATCGGAAGACCCCGGGTAGCGAGATGAAGACGAATCCCCGTCAGGGTGGTGGGAGCACTCCGGCGATGCATCGGCCTCAAGGAGGTTGACCGCGCCGGGGCAATTTCAGCCGATCCGACCATCGAGTCCAAATGGAGTTCTATTATGTCGATCCAGTCTCTTCCTCATCTGATCGGCGGGGCGCCTCACGAGGATGCCGGCACAACGCAGCGGATCAACATCGACCCTGCCACAGGTGAGACGGTCTCGGTGACGCCGCTGGATGCGGTAGATGCGGCAGATCGCGCGGTGGCTGCGGCGGCCTCGGCCTTCGAATCTTGGTCACAGATCCCGGTGGGTGATCGGATCCAGCCCCTCTTCCGCTACAAGACGATTCTCGAGGATCACATCGAGGAACTCGCGTCCATTCTGGTTCGCGAACACGGCAAGACGATGGGGGAGTCGGTCGGCTCCGTTCGTCGGGGCATCGACTGCATCGAGCACGCATGTGCGGCGCCGGTCCTGATGATGGGACGCACGCTGCCTCAGATCGCGGTCTCTTCGTCGTTCTGTCGCACCGAGGACGAAGGTGGCGTCGGCCTCGACTCTTCCATGGACCGGATGCCACTCGGCGTCTGCGTCGGCATCACGCCGTTCAATTTTCCGATCATGGTGCCGATGTGGATGTGGCCGATGGCGGTCGCCTGCGGAAATACCTTCGTGCTGAAACCCTCGGAGAAGGATCCCGTCTCCGCGGTCCGGACGACCGAGTTGGCGCACGAGGCTGGTTTCCCCGAAGGGGTGCTCAATCTCGTTCATGGCGGGCCCGTGGTGGTCGATCGACTGCTCGCCCACGAGGACGTCGCGGCGGTTTCCTTCGTCGGCTCGACCCGGGCCGGCGCGTCGATCTACGCGAAGGGTGCCGCCCACGGAAAACGTGTCCAGTGCATGTGTGGCGCCAAGAACTATTCGATCATCATGCCGGACGCCAATCGAGGCGCCGCAGTCGAGGGCATCTTCGGATCCGCCTTCGGCAACACTGGGCAGCGATGCCTGGCGGGGAGCGTGGTGATCTGTGTCGGTGATTCGGCGGAGTGGTTCGTCCCGGCACTGGTGGAGAGGACCAAGGGCATCAAGATCGGTGCTGGCGATGAGGCCGGCACCTCGATGGGCCCGATGCAGGATTTCGAATCGCGGGATCGGGTACTCGAGTACATCGGAATCGGCGAATCGGAAGGGGCATCGGTGTTGATTGACGGTCGCACTGCAGAGGTCCCGACGGCCGGTTGCTTCGTCGGGCCGACCATCCTCGACCACGTGACGCCAGACATGCGGGTCGGCACCGAAGAGATCTTCGGCCCGGTGCTCTCGGTGATGCGGGCAGGATCGCTCGAAGAGGCCGTGGGATTTGTGAATCAATCCGAGTACGGCAACATGTCGGTCATCTTCACCGACTCGGGGCACGCGGTCCGAAAGTTCGAACGCACCGTCCAGGCCGGCATGCTGGGCGTGAACGTCGGTGTACCGGCGCCCATGGCAGCCTTCCCCTTCAGCGGATGGAAGAAGTCCTTTTACGGCGATCTCCATGTGAACGGCGAGGATGGCGCCCGGTTCTTCACGAAGTCACGAGTCACGGTCCGTCGCTGGATCTGAGGAAACTCCACCTAATGCCCAGAATCACCCGAGCAGCGCTCATTCAGGCGTCCAACGCTCTTCCGGAGTCAACCGACCTCGAGGCGATCAAGGCCGCGATGATCGAAAAGCACGTCGGGCTGATCGCCGAGGCGGCGGAACGAGGAGCCAACGTCTGCTGTCTTCAGGAGATCTTCTACGGCCCTTATTTCTGTGCCGAGCAGGATCCGCGATGGTATCGCACTGCCGAGCAGGTTCCCGAAGGCCCCACGGTCCGGCTGATGCAGGAACTCGCCAAAAAGCATGGAATGGTGATGATCGTGCCCGTCTATGAAGAGGCGATGACCGGCGTCTATTACAACACCGCCGCAGTGATCGACGAGACCGGCGAGTACCTCGGGAAGTACCGCAAGCATCACATCCCTCATTGCCAGCCGGGATTCTGGGAGAAGTTCTACTTCACTCCGGGCGATCTCGGCTATCCAGTCTTCGAGACCAGATACGGGAAGATCGGGGTCTATATTTGCTACGACCGGCACTTCCCGGAGGGCGCTCGTGAACTCGGTTTAAACGGTGCGGAGATCGTGTTCAATCCATCCGCGACGGTGGCGGGTTTGAGCGAGTACCTCTGGAAGCTGGAGCAGCCCGCCCATGCGGTTGCCAACCAGTATTTCGTCGGTGCGATCAACCGGGTCGGCACCGAAGCACCGTGGAACATCGGCGAGTTCTACGGCCAGAGTTATTTCTGCGACCCGCGAGGACAGATCATGATCGAAGGATCTCGCGATCAGGATGAAGTGATCATCGCGGATCTTGACCTTGATCTGATTCAGACGGTGCGCGATACCTGGCAGTTCTACCGTGACCGTCGACCGGAATCCTACGAGGGGATCGCCGCCTGGTGACCGGGTTGGACGACCGCGTGGGACGATCCTGCGGTCTTGATTTGCTGGGATATTGAGTGACGGCCAATCTACTCGTACTCTCGGGAGCAATTTCAGATGTCTGACTCTACGCTGACCAATTCGGATCTCGCCCCGGTTCCGGAAAGTGGCCGCACTTGGTCGAAGTGGCATCTGGCGGCGTTGTGGATCGGAATGTCAGTGTGCATTCCGACGTACATGCTGGCAGCCGGCATGATCAAGGCCGGCATGAACTGGTGGCAGGCGGTGATTACCGTCATGCTCGGCAACCTGATCGTCCTGGTACCGATGATTCTCAACGGCCACGGCGGAACCAAGTACGGCGTTCCGTTTCCGGTTCTGGTGCGTTCGAGTTTCGGGACCACCGGCGCCCAGATTCCTGCGATTGCAAGATCATTAGTCGCGTGCGGTTGGTTCGGGATTCAGACTTGGATCGGCGGAGCGGCGATCTACTCCATCATCGCGACGCTGGGATGGATCGATATCGAGCCAGACTCGGCGAAGATCGGCCTGCTGGGTATCACGGCGATTCAGTTCGCCTGCTTCATGATCTTCTGGCTTCTCCACGTGGCCATCGTGGTGACCGGCATCAATTCGATCAAACGGCTTGAATTCTGGGCCGCGCCATTCCTTATCGCGGCGGGAATTGCGTTGTTCGTCTGGGCGATGATCCGAGCGAGCGAGGCCGACGGCGGCATCGCCGTGCTCTTCAGTTCTGAGACGAACTATCCCGATGGGTCGGGATTCTGGACGGTCTTCTTTCCGTTGCTGACCGCGATGGTGGGATTCTGGGCAACGCTTTCGCTGAACATTCCCGACTTCACCCGATACTGTCGGTCGCAGCGGGATCAGATCGAAGGGCAGTTGATCGGGCTTCCACCGACCATGACCCTCTTCTGCTTCATCGGCGTGATGGTGACCGCGGCGACGATCGTGGTCTTCGGCGAAGCGATCTGGAATCCGGTCGAGCTGGTCGGGAAGCTGGGATCAAAGCCGGTGGTGGTGATCTCCATGCTCGCCTTGCTGCTCGCGACGCTCTCGACGAATCTGGCGGCCAACGTGGTGAGCCCGGCGAACGGATTCTCGAACATCGCGCCGAGGCGAATCAACTTCCGTACCGGGGCGATGATGACCTGCGTGATCGGGGCCTTGATCATGCCCTGGCGACTGCTTGATAGTCTCGGCGACTACATCTTCACCTGGCTGATCGGCTACAGCGCGTTGCTTGGTCCGATCGCGGGAATCATGCTCTGCGACTATTTTATTATTCGTCGTACTCGGCTCGACGTCGACGACCTCTACGATCCAAAGGGGCGATATGCGGGGGTCAACTGGATCGCCATGGTGGCATTGGTCGTCGCCGTACTTCCGAATCTTCCCGGATTCATCAACGCCGCCTCCAACACCGCAGGGACACCGGATGCGGTGTTTCCGCCGGTCTTCGATGCGATCTATGATTACGCTTGGTTCATCGGGCTCGGCGTCGGCGCCTTGGTTCACTGGATCGGGATGACGTTCACGAAGGGATTCGCACTTGAGCGATGAGCATGCAGATCCAGTGATGCCGGCGACGACGCATTCGCCGAAGCCATATGACGGTCCGACTCGTGAAGAGGTCCTTGCCACGCGACGCGAGTTTCTCGCTCCGTCGCTGCTGACTTACTACCGCGACCCCTTGATGATCGTCGAGGGATCGATGCAGTGGCTCTTTGACGAGACAGGTCGCCGTTACCTCGACTTCTTCGGAGGCATCGTGACGGTATCGGTCGGTCATTGTCATCCCCGCGTCGTCGAGAAGGTCCGGGAGCAGGTCGAACGACTTCAGCACACCACCACGATCTATCTTCATCCGACGATCGCGGAATTTGGTCGAAAGCTCGCATCCACCATGCCGGCGAACTCCGGCCTAGAGGTGTGCTACTTCACCAGCTCGGGGAGTGAGGCCAACGAACTCGCCATGTTGATGTCTCGGTTGTACACCGGAAACTTCGATCTCATCGCGTTGCGAAACGGGTATCACGGGATGACCAATCAGGCGATGGGCCTGACCGGTCTGCACACTTGGAAGCAGCCGCTTCTGCACGGCATCGGGGTTCATCACGCTCGCCTTCCCGATCGACTTCGCGGTCCCTACGGGTATGACGATCCCGACGCGGGATCAAAGTACGCCGACGAAGTGATCGACTTGATTCAGTATGGAACGTCGGGGCAGATCGCTGGTTTTATCGCAGAGCCGATTCAGGGCGTCGGCGGAACCGTCGAGATCCCGCTCGGATATCTCCCAAAGGTCTACGAAGCGGTCCGCGCCGCGGGCGGGGTTTGTATCTCCGACGAAGTCCAGACGGGTTTCGGTCGGACCGGGACGAAATTCTGGGGGTTTGAAAATCACGGCGTCACGCCAGACATCGTGACCATGGCCAAGGGCATCGGTAACGGCGCGCCCCTCGGTGCGTGCGTGGCTCGGGCGGAAGTCGCCGGAAGTATGGCGAATCGTCTGCACTTCAATACCTACGGCGGCAATCCGGTCTCGATGGCTGCGGGGCTCGCCACGCTGAACGTGATGCTTGAGGACGACCTTCAGAGCCGTTGCCGCGACATCGGTGGTCATTTGCTCGAAGGACTCAAGAATCTGCAGTCGAACCACGACATCGTGGGTGACGCCCGAGGTCAAGGACTCATGCTCGGTCTCGAACTGGTGATGGATTCGAAGTCATTGGCTCCCAACGGCCCCGCCGCGGCGCAGGTTCATGATCGGGCTAAGGAGATGGGACTGTTGCTTGGCAAGGGTGGGCTCAAGGGCAACGTGCTTCGCATCAAGCCACCGATGTGCATTACCCGCGAGGACTGCGATTTTGCGATCGACGTGCTTGATCGATGTCTCCACGAGGTTTCCTGAACCAATGCCACTGCTCATCAAGAACGGGCTTGTCGTCAATGCCGACTCGCAGATTCGCGCTGACGTTTACGTCGAAGACGAGACCATCTCACGGATCGAGCCGTCGATCGATCTTGCCGAACTACCCGCCGGGACGAACATGGTCGATGCCACGGATCGACTGGTCTTTCCAGGCTTCATTGATCCCCATGTGCACATCAACCTGCCGTTCATGGGAACCAACGCGATCGACGACCACGACTCCGCGACGCAAGCCGCGCTGGTCGGCGGGACGACCACGATCATCGAGATGATCTGCCCCGGTCCCGACGACGAGCCGCGAGCGGCGTTCGAAACCTGGATGGGGCTCGCAGAGGACGGGGCCAACTGCGACTACTCCTTTCATCTTTCGGTGGTCCGTTTCGATGCCCTCGCGGACCAGCAAATCCGTGAGCTGGTGGCGGATCATGGGGTGGCCTCCTTCAAGATCTTTCTGGCCTACAAGGGCGCGCTGGACATCTCGGACTCGAATCTGATCCCGTTGCTCGAACTCGCGCGGGATCTCGGAGTCATCGTGACCGCCCACTGCGAGAACGCCGAGGCGATCGACGCCATGCAGCGACGGCTGCTCGCCGATGGGAAAACCGGGCCGGAGTGGCACGAGCCCTCCCGGCCTCGCTCGGTCGAGGCTTCCGGAGTCAATCATCTCTGCACCTTCGCCGAGTTGACCGGCGCACACGTCTACATCGTGCACACCTCGTGCAAGGCGGCGCTCGATGAAGCGATCGCGGCCCGAGGACGAGGTGTGAACGTCTGGGTGGAGTCCGTCGCACCGCACCTCGTTCTCGATCACTCGTATGCCGAACGTCCCGGTTTCGAAGGTGCGAAATTCGTGATGAGTCCTCCACTTCGAGATGCCGAGGAGCACGATCCACTCTGGAAGGGGATCGCCGATCGGTCGATCTCCACCATCGGTACCGATCACGCGCCGTTCAATTTCGGGGACCAGAAGTCAATGGGCCGGGAGGCGTTCACCGCGATTCCCAACGGTATCCCCTCGGTTCAGGAACGAGTCGATCTCGTCCATACCTATGGCGTGGATGCGGGCCGAATCGACTTGGAGACCATGGTGGATGCGTGCAGCACACAGGCCGCGAAGATCTTTGGGTTGTTTCCCCGCAAGGGTGTGATTGCCGTCGGTTCCGATGCGGATCTGGTGATCTACGATCCGTCCTTCGAAGGGATCTTCGACGTCGCGGACAGTCTCTCGAAGACGGATTACTCCGGATATCAGGGCATGCGACGGAAGGGGCGGGCCGAAGTGGTCGTTCTCCGCGGACGCACCGTCGCCCGAAATGGCCGGTTCGTCGGTGAAGCCGGCGGCGGGCGGTATCTCGGACGAACCCCGAGCCACTGACGCCTCCGTGCGGCGGCTCGACCGTCACCTCAGGCGATGTCCGGCCGAACGGCGACTCAGTCTTCGTCGTTCTCGTTGGCCACCAGTTTGTTGGATTGCTCGACGAACTGGTCACCATCCCAGTTGGTGTCCTGCGTGACCATGCCCTCGCGGGCGTTCTTCTCCGCGGCCTTGATCTCGCCCTGTCTACGCACGAGTTCGGCGTGGGTGGTGAAGAAATTCAGGCTGTGTCCGCGGAATTCCTCGATGCGCTCGAAGCCATGTCGGTCCATGAAGGTGGCCAGCTCCTCGCAGAGGGTTTTCGCGAGACCGTAGCCATGGATCATCACGCCGGTGCAGACTTGGACCGTCTGGGCGCCGAGCAGGATGAACTGGGCCGCGTCGCCTCCGGTCTCCACCCCGCCGATGGCGCTGATCGAACGATCGGCATATCGCCCCGGCTGGGCGAATGAAGAGACGGGCATGGTCTTGATGTCACCGGCCTTGATGTCCTTCGGCTTCTTGGGGTTCGGGGTGGGAAGGGACTCCAGTTCGGCGGGGATCTTGCTGCCGGAGTTGCCGCCGTACATCATGGTGGCGAGTTCCATGACCATTCGAAGGGCGATGGGTCGGACTGCCTTGCAGCTGTACCCGCCTGGGACCGTCCAGCCTTCCACCGAGGGCTCCGGGCGAAGCGTGTCGAGATCGACGCCCATCACACTGAGGATGGTGTTGATCGCCGCCACGCCCTCGCAGCCAGCTCGAAGTGCCGCTTCCGCGGGTGCTTCGATGTGGGTGATGTTCGGAGTCATCTTCGCCCACACCGGAATCGTGGCGACTTCATTGACCCAGCCACACACCTCTTCCAGCAGGTCGGGGTCTTGGCCCATGGCTGCACCCATGCGTCGCTCGGGGAGTCCGTGCGGACAGGAGAAGTTCAACTCGAAGGCATCGACGCCCGCGTCCTGACAGCGCTCGACGATCTCCTGCCAGGCGTCCTTGCGGTACTCCTCCATGATCGAGGCGATGAGGACACCCTCGGGATGGGCGTCCTTGACCTCCTTGAATTCGTCGATCCAGATATCGAATCCGCGGTCGGAGATGAGTTCGATGTTCTGCCAGCCGATCACTTCGCGGGAGTTCGACGCCCGCATGCGGGCGTAGCGCGGCGCGACGTTGGTGACCTTTGAGGCGTCAAGTGAAACGGTCTTCGCGATCACCGCACCCCAACCTTCGTCGAAGGCCTTTCGGATGACGTTCGCGTTGGTTCCCGGAGGTCCGGATCCGATCACGAAGGGGTTTGGAAGACTGAGCCCATTGACGTTGACGCGGAGATCGGCCATGGCGAGATCTTAGCAGGGGACGCTCGAAGAGCCGCCCCTCAGAAAGCCCTAAAGCGTCCCCATGAACCCCGGGATATTCCGGCTGGGGCCTTCTCGTCGCGTCGGCGGAAGCGAGAATCAGCAGTGCTTGAGATCATCTGGAAGAGCATTCTTCGCCTCGTGTTTCTGCGGACGATTTCGCCGATCATCGGCGTCAACGCGGTCTTGTTCGGACCTGCGTAAAATGCCCTCATGACCATTCCCGGAACAAAAGTCTTGAAGATCGAATCTTCGCCGCTCCAGAGAGACATCATCTGGCTTCGGGAGCGACTCGACGAACGCGGGGACGGCCAAACCCTCGAGGACCTCGAGCGACTCCGGATGATCGTGGAACGGATGGGCCGGGAGGGATGTCTCGATCCGGCGCTTGCGGAGTTTGACCTCGTCCGATTTCGGGCCATGCTGAAGCGGCTGGGCACCGGGTTTCATCTCCGAAACAAGGCCGAGCAGGTTCATATCGTTCGAGTGAACCGGACTCGGGAGCAGGCGGCAACGCGGGAGAATCCTCGGCCTGATTCACTCGCGGAGGCGGTTGGAATCCTCCACCTCCGGGGGGCGGATCTCTCTGAGGTGCTCTCGACCATCGATCGACTCGACATCCAACCCACCCTGACCGCGCATCCCACGGAGTCACGGCGACGGACCATCATCCAGAAACAAGCTCGAATCGGTGAACTCCTGACGATGATCGACTCGGATGAGGTGGGGGAGATCGAACGAGAACGAGCCGCGAGCGAGGTACGACAAGCGCTGGCGTTGACCCTCGCGACCGATGAGATCCGAGCCAGCCGGCCAAAGGTGATCGATGAAGTTCGCAACGGGATTCATCACCTGGCCGGGGTGATCTGGGATGCGGTCCCGGTTCTTCATCGCGATCTGCTCGACGCCATCGAACTGCACTATGGAGAGCGTCCGGTCGAACTTCCGGCGTTTCTCCGGTACCGCTCGTGGATCGGCGGTGATCGCGACGGAAATCCCTACGTGACCGCGAAGGTCACTGAGAAAACGATTGAGTCGATGCGGCTCGCGGCGATCGAACGTCATCTTTCGGCAATCGAATCACTTCATCGAGATCTGAGCATTTCCGACCAACGGGTGGATATCCCCGTCGATCTCCGGGAAGCGATCGATCGCGACGCTGGTCGGTACGGGGAGACCGACGACGACGCGGCGTATCTCGCCAACGAGCCGTTCCGGCGCCGTCTTCGACAGATCGAGCGGCGGCTTCAGGATGCCATGGAGGCGAAGACGGCAGCCTACCGATCATCCGATCTTCTGGAGGACCTTCGACTTCTCCATGCCTCGCTGCATGACGCGGGGCTCGGGGAGGTCGCCGATACCGGACCGCTCGCCAAAGCGATGATCCAGGTGCGTACCTTCGGCTTCCACCTCGCGGGCCTCGATCTCCGGCAGCACAGCCGGGTGCATGAGGCGGCGGTGGCCGACCTCTTGCGTCGGGCCGGGGTGTCCGACGACTACGCCGCCCTTGATGAGATGGCCAAGTCGAGGATGCTCCGGGCGGAGCTCGAGACGAGTCGCCCACTTCTCGGTCCCGGCGCCGAGTCGTCGCCTGCGACGGAGGAACTTCTCGGCACACTCCGGGTCGTGAAGGATGCGATCGAACGCGAACCCGAGTCGATCGGCGCCTACATCGTGAGCATGACGCATGTCGCGAGCGACCTGCTCGAGGTACTCATGCTCCTCCGCGAGGTGGGGCTCTGGAGGATCGTCGATGGACGGGTCGAATGTCCGATCGACGTCTCGCCCCTCTTTGAGACGGTCGACGATCTCGAGCATGCTCGGGAAGTCCTCGCGGAATTGTTCGCTGATCCGGTGTACGCCCGACATCTGGAGTCGAGGGGACGTTTTCAGGAGATCATGCTGGGCTACTCGGACAGCAACAAGGACGGTGGGTACTGGGCTGCCAACTGGCGGCTGCAGGTGGCACAGGATGAACTGGCCCGCACCTGCATCGATGCGGGGATCGGTTTTCGCTTCTTCCACGGGCGAGGGGGGACGGTCGCCCGTGGCGGCGGTCGAGCCCACCGGGCGATCATGTCGAGTCCGCGGGCCAGTCGGAACGGCCGCATCCGATTCACCGAGCAGGGCGAGGTCATTTCCTTTCGCTACGCGATGCCCGCGCTGGCGAATCGCCATCTCGAACAGATCGCCAACGCGATGATGCTCGCTTCTCGAGAAAACGACATCGTGGATTCCGACGATGCCGGCGTCGTCGATGCTGCGGCGGTCTTCATGGATGAACTCGCGACGTCTTCCCGCAAGGCGTATCGAAAATTGATCGACGCCCCAACGTTCTGGTCGACCTTCGTCGATCGATCGCCGGTCAGGTTTATCGGTGAGTTGCCGATTGCGTCACGCCCCGTATCGAGATCCGGCGGAGATATCACGTTTGACAATCTGCGTGCGATCCCTTGGGTCTTTGCGTGGACGCAGATGCGATGCAACGCGCCGGGCTGGTACGGGATCGGTACCGCATTTGAGGAAGTGGTGCTGAGTCGGCCGGATCGACTCGACGCCTGTCGCGTCGCCTACGATTCTGGAGGCTGTTTTCGCGCGTTCGTCGATAATGCTCAGCAGGAGATGGCGCGAGCGAGGCTCTCGGTTGGTCGTTGGTATCTCGAGGATGCGTCCGGCCTGCACGAGAACCTGGTGGCCGAATTCCGCCGCGCTGAACGCGCGATTCTCGAGATCACCGGTCAGTCGGCGCTGCTCGACAACAATCCGGTGATTCAGCAGTCGATCAAGGAGCGGAATCCCGACACGGACTTGATCAACGCGATCCAGGTCGAGTTGCTGCGAAGAGTCCGGGATGGTCAGGTCGACGACGAAGTCGCGATGAAAGACGCCATCATGCTCGGGCTGAACGCCTTGGCGGCGGCCATGCAGAGCACGGGTTGAGGGATCGATGACCAGGCGAGCGTGACGAGCGAGAATCTCCGAACCACCCGGAGTGCATGACACCTTTCGCCTTCGCCCTGCTGGCGGTCCCGCTGCGTCAGCCCGACCTCCCGTTCGTCGTCGAACTGATCGAGAGACGACCTGCGTCGCGATCCGTGGCGATGCTGAAGGAGGTCGGGGTCGATCTCCGCGAGCTAAAGATGTTCATGGCGCCCGACGTCATCAGCATTGGCAGCGGCAACTGGTTGGTCGGCGGCCGGCGCTCCGGTTCCGGTGTTCAGTCGACGATTCGCGGTCGGCTCGATCAAGACGGGAGCTGGACCAATCTTGCCACGCTTCCCTCGGGAGGCGACTCCAGTGATCCGGGATTCGCCGGTCTCGAAAACACGATTCTCGGCTCGTACGATTCGAGTCACGAAGGTCCTACCGCGAACCCTCTGCCGACGCGTGGGCCGACATGACGCCACGGCGTCTATAAGGGCCAGGCAGGATCAGGCGGGCTGATCGCTCGCGGGCGATACCGGTTGGATCCACGGGTGAATCCCCTCGATGAGACGATCCGCTTCCTTCGGACCCATCGTCCCAATCGCATACGAATGGGCGGGGCCGGGTTTGTCGAGGATCGGAGCGAGCGCCCTCCAGGTGCCTTCGATGATTGGTTGGGTCGCGAAACGGGTGGAGTTACCGTCGAGGGCGTCGCCGAGAAGTTGCTCGTAGGGAAGCTTTTCAACGCTCAAGGCGTTCGTGAAATCCACGTTCATCACGACGTCGGTGGAGTCCATCTGTTCGGAGTTGGAGGGATCGAGCGCCTGGACACGGGTCTGAACGCCGTCGTTGTGTCCGAGTCGGATGCGGATCCAGTTGGATTCTGGCGCGGCCCCACCGTGTCGGTCCTTGCCGAAGAGGTCGAGCGGTGGCTGTTTCAGCACCACGACGGCTTCGGTTCCGGTGACGGCAAGAGCCTTGCCGGCGCGGATGAGGAAGGGGACGCCGGCCCATCGCCACGAATCGATATGGACGCGCAGCGCGACGAAGGTCTCGGTGGTGGAGCCTGCGGCCACGCCGTCGACTTTTTTATAGCCTTCGTACTGTCCGCGAACATAGTCCTTGGGATCGATCGGTTCCATGGCATCGAAGACGTCGAGTTGGGCGCTGTGGATGTGCGCCGGGTCGGTCGAACTTGGTGGTTCCATCGCCAGCAGCCCAACCACCTGCATGATGTGATTCTGGATGACATCTTTGAGGGCGCCGACGCGATCGTAGAACGAGCCTCGATCTGCGACGTCAAACGACTCCGCCATGGTGATCTGGACGCACTCGATGTGCTCGCGGTTCCAGATCGGTTCGAAGAGCCGGTTGGCGAATCGCCAGACCATGATGTTCTGGACGGCGTTCTTCCCAAGATAGTGATCGATGCGATAGAGCTGTTCATCGCTCAGCATCGATGCGAGCGACTTGTACAACGCCACTGCCGAATCGTAGTCGTGGCCGAAGGGCTTCTCGACGATCACTCGAACGCCGGGATCTGCGACCAGGCCCGCGTCGTGGAGACCCTTGACAGTGACCTCGAAGAGGCTGGGGGGAATTTCAAGATAGAAGAGCGGGCGTTTCGCGTTGGCATCGGCAAGAGCGGCCTTGACCGCGGCGTAGGTCTCGGGCTTGGCGTAGTCGCCCTGGATGAATGACATTCGGGGTGCCATCTTTGCCCAGACGGCATCGTCAACGGTCTGACCGGTCGCCTCGATGTCGGCTCGGGCATTTTTCCGAAATGTCTCGTCCGTCCAATCGCTGAAGGCCACGCCCACGATGGGCATGTCCAGAAGGCCTCTGACCGCCAGGCGGTAGAGGGAGACGAAGGTCATCTTTTTTGCAAGGTCGCCGGAGGCGCCAAAGAGGACGATGGCATCGGATCGTAAGTCGGACATCGGATTTTCCTGGGACGTCTGCGGATCGGGTCACGCGGAGACCCGGGGGTGTCGAAGATTACCCGGATTCGCCCCGGAAGGAGGCATGGTCGTTCGAAAGCAACGAGTTAGACTTGAGGTCGTCGAGTGCGTCGGATGGAGGAATCGGTGAATCACGTCCATGCGGTCCTTTCAGCGATCGCCTCCGTCGAGTCCTTCGTCGCGTCAGGATGCTGCTGTGGATGAACAACCTCCTGGAGAACGCCTGATGATCAAACATTGCATCGCCACGATCCTCGCCGCGGTATCTGCGGTATCGGCCTTTTCCGGCGATGAACGTTTCGACCGTTGGGACCAGAACCATGACGGTCGACTCGTTCGTCAAGAGATTCCGGAGGGACTTCGGGCCAACTTCGATCGGTTTGATCTCGACCACGATGGATTCATCGATCTTGAAGAACATCTTCTCGCGATCGGTCGACCTGGAGACCGTCCGGGTCCGGTCCAAGTCCGGGCGGTTCCCGACATTGACTACGCGGGCGATGGCAATCCGCGACACCGGCTGACGCTGGTGTTGCCGCTTGAACCAGCGGTGGAAGGTCTGCTCCCGATCATCGTGTACATCCACGGTGGAGCTTGGATGGAAGGCGACCACCGCGGTGGGGTGGCGGCGATTCGATCGCTGATGGCAACCGGACGGTTCGCCGGCGCGAGCATTGGATATCGTTTGACCGGAGAACGCGGCTGGCCGGCGCAGATCCATGACTGCAAGGCGGCGATTCGCTGGATTCGTGCCAACGCGGTCAGCCTCGGGGTCGATCCCGAGAGGATCGCCGTCATGGGTCATTCCGCCGGAGGCCATCTCTCGGCAATGCTCGGGCTTGCCGGGGCCGCGGAGAACGGACTCGAAGGCGACGTTGGGCCGCATGCGGGTATCTCCAGCCGTGTCGCGGTCGCGATCAACTTCTTCGGTCCTTCCGATCTGCTTTCGATGCAGTCGCAGATGTCTTCAGACGGTGTGATTCAGCACGACGCTCCGGATTCGCCCGAGTCCAAACTGCTGCGCGGACCGCTCCAGTCGAAGCCCGATCAGGCCCGGTCGGCGAGCCCGCGATTCTTCGTTGATGCATCCGATCCGCCGATGCTTTTGATCCACGGAGATCGCGATCGACTGATCCCATTTGCGCAATCAGTGGACTTGGCCGCGGACCTCGAACAGGCAGGCGTTGAGCACGCCTTTATCCAGGTTGTGGGTGGGGGGCACGGCGGTTTCGGTGATCCTCGCGTCGACGAGGCCGTGTGGCGCTTTCTGATTCATCACCTGCATGGTGACGGTGAGGCGCCGGAGAGCATGTTGGTCGGGACGCGAGAGTGATCAATCGTCGTCGGTGCGACCGGACGCCTGCTCGACTTCCGGGATCGCCAGCAGGCTTGAGAGGAGGCCGGGCCATCGGTCACCGGAGATCCCGCTGAGGCCGAGTTTGAGCGTTTGTTCGCCCTTGGTTCGATCGTGTGAACAGGATTCAATCCGGAACTTGAGGCCTTCGCGCTCAAGCACGGATCGCCAGATGGTGTCGGGTGTCTCCAGTCCTCGAATCGAGAGCCTGAGGGTGGAGTGGTTCTCGCTTGGCACCAATCGGTTGACCGCGAGCAGTGCGATGAGGAGGACAGCGATCACTGACGTTCCGACGATCGCGACGTCCAGGCTTTGATTACCCAGCGCGAGCCCGATGATCACCGAGAAGATCACGAAGACGGCATCAAGCGGATCCTTGATCGGCGTTCGGAATCGGACGATCGCGAGAGTGCCGAAGAGTGTGAACGCCGCGGCGAGGTTGGAACCGACCGCCATGGTGGACATGGCGATCAATGGCGCGATTAACAAGAGGGGGCGCCAGAGACTGTAGATGGGCCGTTCGCGGTGTGCCAGAAGATGAAGAATGGAGACGACGAGGCCGAAGACCGTCGCCAGGCACAGCGTGACGAACGGGCTCAGGACGATCGCTTCGACTTCCGAAGGTGACGGAATGGCGGTCAATTCAACCAGATCTTGCATGTGGATTCTCAAACCGGACGTCGGACCGTCATCTCATGGGTCGGCGCGGGTGGTGATTCGTGATTCGTGATTCATATGGAAGCGTAGGATTTTCATCACCCGTTCGGGCCATCTGCGGGCTTGTCTTACTTCGACGCCCCGGACTCAGATCGGCGTTCAGGTTCCGGTTGCTTCAGTGCTTCGTGATTCAAGAGGAACTTCCGCCGTTCGGCCGCGATCGACTTCAGCGAGGCCTCGTTCCCGTAGAGGCTCTTGAGGAAGCGCTCCCGGTCTCCGAGGAACGGGTCTCGCACGACATCCCGTTCGATCAGTTTTCGATACTGATCGACTCTGGCGCCGAGGATCGCCCAGTCGAGTTCGACGATCGCAAGGTCGCGGAGGACGTCCAGATATTCCTCTCTCCACGCCTCGACCGCAAGAATCCTCGTGATCAGAGGGCGAGTGTCGATGTCCTTCTCGAAGGCGAGCGGAGATTGGGTCATCCCACCGCCCTGCCCGCCACCGCCGGGTCCGCCCGGTCCGCCCGGTCCGCCCGGTCGCCGTCGATTGCCTCGGCGACCGTCTTGAGTTTGTCGCTGCCCTTGCTGTGCCCGGGGTGTCTGCGGGGAGTCCTCGTCGACGTTCGGACGACCACCTGGACCGCCGGGACCG
Organism: uncultured Phycisphaera sp.; assembly: GCA_937919685.1. Taxonomy (GTDB): domain Bacteria; phylum Planctomycetota; class Phycisphaerae; order Phycisphaerales; family SM1A02; genus UBA12014. The sequence goes on along the minus strand of CALFOM010000045.1, from coordinate 15,696 downwards.
AAATCGGGAGGTCCGCCACCAGGACCGCCGGGTTCGCCGTCGGGGCCGAAGCCAGGGGGGCCGCCACCGCGACCGCCACCAGGACCGCCGCGACCGCCGGGTCCGCCGCGACCGCCGGGACCAGCGCCGTGGCCGCCGCCGAAAGTTTCGTTGTTGTCGTAGTGCAGGAGATGGAAGGCGCCGTCCGGCGCCTTGTAGATGTAATAGTCGCTCCCGCGGCTGTAGTACCCGTCTGAATCGAGGAACGCATTGTCGATGGCGAGGAAGCGGATCGTCTCGTGGATGTCGAGGTAGCGGGGGAGTGTTTCTTCGAGTTCGTCATCCGGCGTCTCACGAAGCACCTTGCAGAGTTCGACCAGATCCGCCCAGTCCTCGTCGGTCGCGGAATTGGTCTTGAGTTCGTATCGATCCCGGTAGTCATCGATGTTGTCGCCGTGGTACGTGAGGGCGGCGCCACCCGAGAAATCCGGGGGAACCTTCCAACGAACCCCTTTCTTCGATCCGTAGTGTTCCCTCGTGAAGTCCTTGTTGATCTGCTGGACGTTGGCGTAAATGCCGAGGGAGACGCCGTTCACCACCACTCGGACGAAGTTGGCCTTGGGTGCTGGCATGTACTCCGATGCGATGTTCGAAAACAGAACCTCCCGCATGACAGAGTCGTCGCCGTTGGCATTGAGCAGATTGAGGGTTCGAAAACCGTCGATCCGAAGATCGTTGTCGAATGCATCGATCGAGATACCGAACGACTTCTTGACGGACATGTCGAAGGATGTGTTGCCTCGGTACGAGACGCCGACCTCGCCGAGTTGCTCGCCGTCGAGGGAGATGATTGCCGGGACCTCGATGTCGGTTCCATGGAAGGCGACCATTTCGTCATGCCAGTCGGGGGCTGCAAAGTCCAGGAAGATCGTGTGCAAGACGTCGGGGTCATACAAGCCGGTCCCGGTCAGTCTCGGCACTTCCTTGAGATCTGTTCGGTCGATCCGGAGCGACTTTGGGTCGGCTTCCGGACGAGTTTGTTCGTCTTGGCCTCCGCGCATCCCGGGAGGTCCGCCTCGACGACCACGCGCGGGTCGACTGGCGATTTCTTTTCGTGCGAGGTCTCGTTCGGCTCGATCCAGTTGCCCATTCTCATCCGCGTCGAACTGTTCATGCAGAAGCACATCTTGAAATCGTGGTCCACCGCGATCCTGTGGTGCCGCGAGTACCAACGCGGCGATGCTGCATGAGGCGAGCAGGGCGATCGTGATTAGGCTGGATTTGCGGTGGATTCTCAGAATGGTCGTTCGCATGGTGGGCTCGTGGTTCTTCTTGAGACGGGGTCGCGGGAGGGTTTCAGGATAGTTGTTCGAGTTGCCCGCGGTGGTGACATCAATCCAAGAGCCGATTTGATAACCCATCCTCACCTCGGAAAGGCTGGCTGAAGTGGCGTGCTCACGAGAATTGAAGCCTTGATGTCATGCCTCAGGAACGCCCCCCGCCTCGGCGGACTTCGGTGAGGTTTTCGCGGTGGTGGTTCGTTCGCCCTCGCTGTAGGTTGAAAGGCCCGCCGGAGCCCGGGTCGCGTTTCAACCGCTCGAGGATGGCTCGGGGCCTCCGCCATCAAATCGCATCCGAATGGAGTACATCATCGGGAGTCGGGGGTGGCCTTCCGGAAATCGGAAGACGTCGGTTCCAGGAGCTGCAGACAAGGCGCTAAAACGTGGGAACACCGTGTAGTCATGTTCTACGAGAGATTCGAGGGTCAAGCCAACCTTGAGAAGCGCCGTGATGACGTGGCTCAGTGGATGGGTCCAGCTGTAGTTGAGATTCCTCGAAGTCGCGGCATCGCGATCGGTGTAGGTCCCGCCGGTTTCATCGCGGTACGGCCGCCCTTCATCGAAATAGGATTCGGCCACGGCGAGGTCGTGTTCGCCGAAAATGTCGGTCACCGGATGAAACTCGGACATATAGAAGGTCCCGCCGGGTTTTAAGAGTTTGACGATCTCGCGGGCCCATGCATCGAGATCGGGAAGCCAACAAATAGCGCCGAGGCCGGTGTAGACAATGTCGAAGCGGCGCTCAAGGAATGCGGCCGTCTCATAGACATTGCAGACTTCAAACGTCGCAGCGATGTCCGCTCTTTGCGAAATTTCTCGGGCGGCGCGAATGGCCGGTTCACTGAAATCGATACCAGTGACGACGGCGCCCCGTCGGGCCCACGAAAGGGTGTCGAGTCCGAAGTGGCATTGGAGATGAAGGAGGGTTTGACCGTCGACCGAGCCGATTTCGTCCGGTTCAAATTCGCGGAGTCGGCACTGGCCGTCCAAGAAGCCGGCGACGTTGTAGAGGTCGCTGGTGACGTGAATGTCGACACGGTCGTCCCACATGGAACGATTGGCGTCAAGGTGTTTTTTGTCCATCATGGAGCAAAGCCTACTTTGAGATCGATGGCGAAGAGGAGATTGACGGTTCTTCAAAAAAAGGTCGGCGCGAGGAGCGTTTTTCAGCCCCAAGCCGCCTGGCGGTGCGAACGTCACGAGGATCGGGGATCATGGCGCCGTGAAGGTGAAGTCTGAATCAAACAATCGGTTTCTCCCGAGAGCTTCGGTCTTGCGCCGGATGCTCGCACTGCCGTTATTGGTGGCATCGGCCTGTCAGCCGGTGAACCCATCGGCCATCGACGATGAGCCACGTATCCTGGTCTTGGTCGCTTCCAGTCTCGGCGAGATCGTTGAGCAGGCCGCGAAACGGTTCGAAGCAAGATCGGGAATCGAAGTTCTGGTTCATGTTGCCGGTTCATCAACGATCGGAAGTCAACTTCTCTCGGGCTCGATCGGTGACGTTTTCATTCCCGCGGATCTGGCGTGGGCCGGATTGGTCCTGGAGGCATTCCCATCCGCCATTCCGGCTGGAGAAATCGCGAGGAACCGCCTCGTGGTGGTGGGTGATCTTGATGCGGGTGAATCGATCGACCTCACCTCTAAGACGCCTCCGACCGACTGGTCCAAGGTGGCGGTCGCCGATCCCGAACACGTTCCCGCCGGGCGATACGCGCGATCGGCCTTGGAGTCGATGGGATGGTGGGGGCCACTGAGATCACGCCTGGTTCCGACCGGCGACGTCCGGGCGGCGCTTCGACTGGTTGAAATGGGCGAAGCAGATGCGGGTGTGGTCTATCAAAGCGACGTGTTTGCGACGACGTCAGTCAGAATCCTCGCGGTGCTTCCATCCAGTTTGCACGAGCCGATCATTTATCCGATCGTCATGCTCGAAGATCGTCCCGCGGTGAGGGCGTTCATCGAGTCTCTGGGAAGTTCGGAGACTCGAGCCGCGCTGGTGCAAAGAGGTTTTACGAACATCATGGCGGCGGAACGGGAGGGTTCATGAGTCTCTCGACGGAAGAATGGTCGGCGATCCTTCTCTCACTCCGTGTCGGCGTCGTCGCCGTTGGGGTGATGCTGGTACCGGGCGTCGCTTGTGGCTGGCTCTTGGCGCGGCGCCGATTTCCAGGACGAGCGATCGTCGACGCCGCCGTCCATCTGCCGCTGGTGTTACCGCCGGTGGTGGTTGGATATCTGCTCCTGCTGTCGATCGGTCGCCGAGGCTGGATGGGCGGTTGGCTCTACGACCACTTCGGAGTCGACCTCGCATTCACATGGAAGGCGGCGGCCATCGCCTCCACGGTCATGGGATTTCCCCTGTTGGTTCGGGCGGTCCGGCTGGCGATTGAGGCGGTCGACCCACGACTTGAAGACGCGGCTTTGACCCTTGGAGCTCGACCGATTCGCGTCTTTTTCACCCTGACGCTTCCGATGGCCTTTCCTGGCGTGCTGGCCGGCATGGTGATGGCATTCGCTCGGAGTCTTGGTGAGTTTGGCGCGACCATCATGGTCGCGGGCAACATCGAGGGCGTGACCAGGACAATACCGCTGGCGATTTATAGCGAGGTTCAAACCCCGGGTGGCGATGCCGGTGCGTTGCGACTCGCGGCCATTGCGATCGTGGTTTCCTTTGTGGCGTTGCTGGCCTCGGAGTTTCTCGCAAGGAGATTCTCACGGACCGCTGGAGGCTCGACATGACAGACATGACAGACATGACGGGCATCATCGAGGTGGATGTCGCCCTCGATCGTCCCGGGTTCTCACTCAAGGTCGCGTTTCGTACTGATGAGTCAACCCTCGGCATCTTCGGGCCCTCGGGCGCGGGGAAGTCGACCATCCTTGCGATCATGGCCGGACTGGTCCGGCCAGACCGTGGGGTGGTGCGGATCGGGGGAAGAACGCTCTTCGACTCAGATCGCAAGATTGACGTGCCGATGCACCAACGTCGAGTCGGGATGGTCTTCCAAGATCTCCGGCTCTTTCCACACCTCACCGTGTCGGGGAATCTTCGGTACGGCCCAAACGCCCGTCGCGACGACCAAGAAGACCTGATCGAGATTCTCCAACTGGGGCCGTTGCTCCAGCGAACCGTGGCCGATCTCTCCGGTGGCGAGCAGCAACGGGTCGCGATCGGTCGAGCCCTTTTTATTCGTCCTGACATCGTGCTGCTTGACGAACCGACTGGTTCGTTGGACGGCCGGCTCCGGGCTGAAATCCTTGAGTATCTCGGCCGAATTCATCGAGCCACCGGCCGACCGATGATTCAGGTCAGCCACCGAGTCGGCGACCTGCTGGAACTCGCGGAAGAATTGCTGGTGATCGACCAAGGGCGGGTGGTCGGGCATGGCCGCTACCGCGATCTGCTCCAAGATTCCAAAACGCTTCCCACGCTTCGGGGTCGTGGCATCGTCAATCGGTTACGCGGTCGGTCGCGGCAGGGTGCGACGACGGTCGACGTGGCCGGCACCGCGATGCAGCTCGTGACACCAGTGAAGGCGCCCGGCGAAGCGTTGGAGATCATGATCGAATTTGATCCAGCAGATGTCGCCCTCGCGCGGGACCGGGTGGTCGGAACCAGTATCTGCAACCAAATTGAGGGCACGGTGGTCCGCTGGACCGACGATGGTGCCGGCGTCTTCGTGGAGGTTCGATTGGGCGTTCTAGGGCCGTCGTTGGTGGCAGAGATCGGACCCGAGAGCCTCGACGCGCTGGAGATCGGGGAAGGAAGCCGGATCGTCTGCCTGCTCAAGCGTCAGGCGATCCGAATCTCGTAGTGCTTCCATTCAGACGCTCCAATGAATGGTCAAGGTGCCGGATCAAGGGGAAGGCCATGAGGTGTCATGAGGTGTCATGAGGTGCCATGTGGTGTCATGTGGTGTCATGAGATGCCATGAGATGCCATGAGATGCCATGTGATCGAAGCTCGATCTGACGGCCGACGATTCAGGGTCCCACGGTAGGAATCGGTACCGATTCAAAAATGGTTGTCGGTGCTTTGGTCCGACCAGCGGAAACCAAGATCCCGCTCGGCCCTATACTCAGACGGCCCCTTCGCCACGGAGAACAACCTTGAATCTGCGATTCCTCGGACTTGTGATGCTGACTGCCTTCTTGCTCGAGTCGACGGTGACGGGGCAGGATTTTCCTGACGACCACTTCTTCTCGGGGGCTGATCGTCCCGCGGGATTGAAATCGCTCGAAGGGAAGCCCGCGCCCAAACTCACGCTCGACGCGTGGATCGGCGACGAGACGTCGCTGGAGGATCTGCGAGGCAAAGTGGTCGTCGTGGACTTTTGGGCGACCTGGTGCGGGCCGTGCATGGCCGCGATTCCCAAAAACGTCGCCCTGGTGGAGAAACTCGGATCCGAGGGGCTTGCCTTTATTGGCGTCCATGATTCGAATTCCGGGTGGGATACTGCAGATACGGTGGTCAACGAGAAGAAGATCAACTATCCGGTCGCCCGTGATGCCGGAGGCGCCAGTGTCAAGGCCTACAACCTTTCCTTCTGGCCGACCTACGTGGTGATCGATCGCAAAGGCGTGGTCCGGGCTGCGGGGCTGCTTCCCGACAAGGTCGGAACCGTGGTCGAAAAACTGCTGGCCGAACCCGGCGGGCCGAGCCGCGGTTCCGGCGGGAATTCCGAGTTCCCCGTGGATTGGTTCGTGGGCGGAGAACGACGGTTGCCTGCGATGGCGAAGCTCGAAGGCCAGCCCGCACCGGCGATTCAATCCGAAGAGTGGATCGGGGCGCCGCTCGACGCCGAAGCCCGATCGGGACGCGTGACGGTCCTTCGCTTCGTTTCACCGTTGAGTCGCACCACCCGTGAATCAATGTCGAAGTGGCGAGACATGTCCGCCGAACTCGGTCCACAAGGCGTGGTCTTCTTGGGGGTCTGCGATCACCTTGCAGACTGGCAGCGGATGCAGTCGCTGATGGGCGACCAGGATCCGCCGTTTCCCATCGCCCGGGACCGACCGCCGTCGGAAGGACGGCTGCCACTGGGCGACATGGCCGTGGAGTATGGCGTCCGAATGTGGCCGACCAACGTGGTGATCGATCGGGCGGGCCGCGTGCGGGCCGCCGGAATCGAGGAGACTCGCATCGCAGAAGTGGTGGGTCGGCTCATGGCCGAACCGATGGCCGCGCCTTCCTCCGATAAATGACCGTCGCACAACCTTCCCTGGCCTTTGTACGGGCGGCTTCTCAGCGGTCATCATGCCGATCGACCGCGATTCAATACCCATGAGGGATTCGACCAGACCATGACCGATCGCAATCAAACCGCCGACGCCTCGACCCTCGGCCTCGGCTCGAATTTCTCGGAGACCGTTGCGGCCAGCGTCGCGAAGACCGTGGTCGGTCAGGAGGTCGTTGTTGAACGGGTGCTGATCGCGCTCCTCACGGGCGGCCATCTCTTGCTCGAAGGCGTTCCGGGGATCGCGAAGACCTTGCTGGTACAAGCGGTGGGCCGAGCGATTGATCTCGACTTCAAGCGGATCCAGTTCACCATCGATCTCCTTCCTTCCGACATCGTCGGTTCGGAGATCCTCGATCCGGAGACCGGTCAGTTTCGAATCCACAAGGGACCGGCCTTTACCAATCTTCTGCTCGCCGACGAGATCAATCGGGCGTCTCCCAAAGTCCAGTCCGCATTGCTTGAAGCGATGCAGGAACGACGCGTCTCGATCGGTGATACGACGCATGATCTGCCGGCACCTTTCTTAGTGATCGCTACGCAGAATCCGGTCGAACAGGCAGGAACGTTTGAACTTCCCGAGGCCCAACTCGACCGATTCATGCTCCGTCATCGACTGAGTTACCCGACGTTTGATCAAGAGACCGAAGTCGTCCGTCGAGGTCTTCAGTTGAAGTTGAAGCGACAAGGCGATGGCGCCGTGCCGATGTCCGCGTTCGATGCGATCGAGGAGTCGAGCCCGTACCACATCAAGGATCTCACCTCGGCGATGGAGGGCGTGCTGCAGGTTCATGTCAGCGACGTGTTCGTGAGAGATTGCGTGGAACTGGTGACGATGACCCGGAACCATCCGGACCTCGAACTGGGCTGCTCACCTCGGGCGGCGATCGCCCTGGTGAACGCATCGCGAGCTCGGGCGTTCATCCAGGGACGCGACTTCGCGGTTCCCGAAGACTTTCTGGCCCTCGCGGAGGACGTCGTCCTTCATCGGATCCGACTCACCTACGAAGCATTGGCCGATGGTCGGCGCGGCGAGGACGTACTCCGCGAGATCTTGGCGAATCTCGCCTGATGACCGGCATGGCCCACGAACCCGGAAGTCGACTCGGTCCTCCTGAGGAGTTGTCGCACGGCGACTTCGAGATGGTGGTTCGTCGACTCGCCGACGATCTGGCCTTTGGTACGGATGCTTCGCTCTTTACAGGAAGCGGCATCGAGTACGCGCAGTCTCGGCCCTATGAGCCCGGCGATCCCATCAAGCAGATTGATTGGCGAATGACCGCGCGGACCACGCGGACCTACGTCAAGGAATACGAAGCGCTCAAGCGGACGTCGGTCAATCTCGTGGTGGATACCTCGGCGTCCATGACGGTCTCGTCGATCCCGCTCACCAAGCACGATTTGGCGGTGTGGATTGCGGCCGCCATTGGCGTCCTCGCGCAACGGCGACTGAGCCCCTGCGCGGTGATCGGAGCCGGCGAACGCCGGACTCGCGTCGAGCCGAGTCTTCTACGGTCTGATCTCTATCAGGCGTTGGAACCGCTTCGCATGGGTGGCGTCAACGAAGCCACCCGGCTTGGAGAACGGCTTCGGGAACTGGTGGTCCGCGCCCGCCGGGCCAGCGTAATGGTGATTCTGAGCGACCTTCACGACCCGGACGCGATTGCCTCGATCAAGCATGCGGCGCAGAAACACGATGTGATCGTGATCAAGCTCCGCGACCCGGCGGAACGGGGTCGGCTTCGGGCCGGATTCTTCCGGGGACGAGAGGCGGAGACCGGTCGTGATTTCATCGGCGGTGGACGCTCGCAGTGGCGGGGCCTTGCGGAGGCGAAGGGTGAAGATGACGTGGCCCGCCGCCTGGCGCGGGCCGGCGCCAGTTGTCTTCAATTGGAGACGGATCGGCCATTCCTGCCGCCGTTGCGTCACTTTCTCGCCGAGCGTGCGGGCACGGGCGGGGGGCGATCATGAATGGACTCGCCACGCGATTCATGCGATTCATGCGATTCATGCGATTCACGAAGACGAACGGATCCATCGGATCCATCGGATCCATCGGATCCATCGCATTCACCGCGTGGTTGGTGTTGATCCTGCCAACCCGTCTGGCTCCGGCCGCGTCGATGTTCGTGGCTCAGGACATGGTCACGGTGACCCGTGGCATCACCGGCCGTCTTGTGGTCGAAAGCGAGCATGGATTCGTTCGAGGCCGGCCGGATCTGAATCTTGCCTCGCCCCTTCTTGTCCGGGTCGCAGGCGTCCGAATCGGTCCCGACCGGAGACACGTCTCCGAACTGGAGTTCATCGGTACCGACGTTGGTGAGTTCGATCTCCGGGAAGTGCTGGTCTTCGAAGATGGAGGCCCGATCGATCGCATCGGTCCGCAGATGATCGAAGTGGTTTCAAATCTCTCTGCGAACGCGCCCAGCGACGTCTTCCTCGCCGAGGCGCCGTCGGTCACCATCGGTGGTGGCTATCGAACGATTCTGGGAGCAATCGGAATCGCCTGGTTGCTCGTACCCGTGATCGTGGTGACTCGAAGACTCCTGCGGCGTCCCCCGCCGCAAGTCGAAGTGGTCCCGCCACCCACCATCGCCGAGAAGATCGCGCCTCTGGTCGAAATCGCGGCGACAAGGGATCTGACGGTGGCAGAGCAGGGTCGCCTCGAGTTGCTGCTCTACGCCTATTGGCAGGAACGCCTCGGGCTCGGGCCGGATCGCGTCCGTGCGGTAGCCGAACTCCGCGGGCACCTGGTAGCGGGGCGACTTCTCCGGTCCATCGAAGCATGGCTTCATGCGCCGCATCAGAACCCTCCGACGAAGCGTGAGATCTCGGATCTGCTGGCGCCCTATCTCACGCCGGAACCGGAGCGGAACGCATGAGTTTCACCGATCCAATCATCCTGCTTCTGTTGGCGGTGCCGGTGGTGCTTCTGGTCTGGTCCTGGCAGCGACGAGGTTGGGGCGTCGCGATGCCCTTCGATCATCAGGATCATGTGCCGGCACGTTGGACGCCATGGATGCTCTCGGCATTCGACTGTCTTCCGGCCGTTGCGTTGATCGGCGTAATTTTCATCCTTGCGGGACCGCAGGTACTCCGGAAGCCGACGGATCAGCGGGTGCTGACCAATATCCAGTTCTGCGTCGATGTCTCCGGCAGCATGTCGATGGGCAGGCGCTACGAGATGGCTCGGGACGCAGTCGGAGAGTTTGTCGACTCACGCGAAGGAGACGCCTTTGGGCTCACGATCTTTGGCTCCTATCCCATTCGATGGGTCCCACTCACTCAGGATCTCGATGCGATCCGGAACGCGCTCCCCTTCGCTGATCCCCAACGGCAGCCGATGCACATGGGTGGCACGCGAATCGGCTTGGCGTTGCGTTTCTGCCTCGGCAACATGGTGACGGAGGCGGAGAACGGCGATCGGATGATCATTCTGGTCTCGGACGGGGTCAGCAGTGATCTCAGTGATTCCAACGCAGCACTCCAACTCGCGGATGAACTGAAGGCCTCGAACATCACGGTGCACCATGTTCATGTTGGTGATGGCGCCGTTCCGGCAGTGGTACAGGATCTTGCCCGGGAGACGGGCGGGGAGGCGTTCGTGGCGACCGACCGGAAAGGGCTTCAGCGTGTGTTTGATCAGATCGGAAGGCTCCGACCCGATCGCTTCGAGCTTGGCGGTACGGTTCCGATGGACTTTTTCCTTCCCTTTGCCATCCTCGGGCTGGTAGGGCTCTTTGGTCATCTGGTCGGACTCTGCTGGGGGAGGTACACCCCATGGTGATCACTCCTTTGATCGCACTCCTCATCGCAGGATTGGTGGCGATTGTGGTCGCGACGGCAGAGTCGATCCACCATCGTCGAATCCGACGGATCGCCTATCTCGCCTTTGGACCTTCCGGGCGTTCGGCGCGGTGGACGGCGATCGCGTCACCACTTCGAATCTTCGGCGCCGCGGCCGCGACCTGGGGTCTCCTCGTGCTCGCATCGCTCGACCCAAAGATCAGAGACGAGACGCCCGAGCGAGAGGCTTCGAAACATCTGCTCATCGCGCTCGATGTCTCACCCTCGATGCAACTGGTCGATGCCGGCCCTGAGGTCGAGAAGATCTCGCGGGCGGCCTGGGCGGGGAAGCTGGTTCAGGGAGTGCTCGACCGGATCGACGCTTCGACGACCAGAATTTCACTCGTGGCTTTCTACACCGATGCCCTTCCAGTGCTCACCGAAACATTCGACAAAGAGGTCGTCCGAAACGCGTTGGACGGTCTTCCGATGTCGACCGCGTTCGAGTCCGGCCCGACGAAGATTTCCGAGGGAGTCGCAAAGGCGCTGGAGGTCGCGAAACCCTGGATGCCAGGCACCGCGACCTTGCTGGTGGTCAGTGATGGCGATGAACTGGCAGCGAGCGGTCTGCCTCGGTTGCCCGCCTCCATCGCCGACACCATTGTGATCGGCGTGGGTGATCCGCAACGAACCCTCCAGGTTGGGGGCCACGCATCACGGCAGGACACCGTCTCGCTGAAACAACTCGCCGCTCGGTTGGGCGGGACGTTCCATGAAGGAAACCGAAAACATCCGAGTAGTGACCTGCTCGAAGATCTCACAATGATCGAACCACGCCTTGGTGATGCAGCGGGCCTTCGGGAGTTGGCAATCTTCTCTGCGGTGACCGGTGCCGGGCTGCTGGCCTTGATCGGACCGGCGCTCGCCCTGGCAGGTCGGCCTCGATCCTGGAGTCGTGGTTGGAGGTCGGGAGCGGATTCCAACGTGACGAGGGAGGGGGTCGCATGAGCAGAACTCAAGGCATGATTCGCCGAATGGGATGGACGTTCTGGGCGCTGATCCCTGTCGCGGTACTCGCCTTCCACTTCGGGCCGGGCCGCTCGTTGGCCGCACGCGAGATTGCGGCGACCCGATTTCGGGAAGCCAGCGTTCTCGAACGCGCCGCGATCGAAGCTCAGGGGCGTGCGTATGACGCGCATCTGATCGTCATCAACCAACGGCGAGCGACGTTTCTGGATCATTTCGATCATCCGGATGAGATCGACGGAGGGGCGGATGATGCGGCACTCCTGGCCGCGATGGAATTGGAGCGACTCGCCTATGAAGAGGCCGCCGCCCGTTGGGTTGAGACTGCTGATGCGTATGCGCAGGTCGAAGAACGACTGAAAGACGGCGATCCGCGGACGTTGGATCGAGTTCGTTGGTCGAAGGGACGAGCCCTAGTCAGGTCCGGCGCCATCTGGGACGGGGCGACGGATCTTGAGTTGTTGATCGAGCCTCGGTCCGATCAGGCCCGCGATGTGGAACTCGCTCGAGCCGCTCGAGAAGAGTTGGCGACAGCGCATTACTTCGGGGCTCGTCTGCTTCGGCTCGCCGGTGAACCTGCCGTGAAATGGCGGGCCGAGGTGATCAAGGCGAGACAACACTTCCGCTACCTCGCCGAGACCGCACGTGCCGGAGATGTCGATAAGGCACAGGTGCAAGGTCTCGAAGACAATGTGGAACGGACGATTGATCTCGAACAGATGGACAAGTCCGAGCTCGAGGGCCGCCCATTGCCACGGGAAAGTCCGGGCGCGATGCGTGGTCGGCGACCGGGCCAAGGCCGCCCGGGGGTCTCTCCTCGACCACCCACGCAGCGGGATGGCCGAGGTGCAGGCGGGGCCGGTCCGATCGGGCCGGGTTGGTAGTCGGTGAAGTCGATCGATGAATTGGATCAGTTGATGATTGAAAGTTGGAACATTCACATGAACGGCAGGTTCAGCATGAAGAATATTGAAATCACCGGACACACCCTTGGCGTGCTTCGTCGGCCTTTCCGTCAACTGACGGTCCTCCTTCTGGTGTTCGCGACCATGGGCCTTGAGACGTGGTCAGTGGCTGGCCAAACCCAAGCCCGGCCGGCCACCGTGGTTCGTCCCCTGCGGATGGTCCCGGCCCAACCGGCCACCGCCTCGCCATTGATGCAGGATGGCCGCGGGGAGGCGGCCGCGCCATCCGCGCCATCCGCCATCCGCATCGATGACGAACCTCGAATTGGCGCTGACGAAGCGGCTCGGCTCAAGCAGATTTACGACGCACTGCCTCCCGACGAGCAGGCAGCCATGCGGAATTTCTATGAGTCGATGGAGATCGATCTCCTGGCGCTCTTCATGACCGAACCTTCCGTCGCGGGACGTCCGCAGCCGCTGCTGCCGCTGGTCACTGGGAAGAATTTCGCCCGGACACCGCAGACGGTGCTCGCGGCACGGACTCGGCTTGGCCTTGTCCAGCAGGACCGCCCCGAAGACGCCGCCACACCGGCGGAGGTCGCGGAGTGGCTGCACATGAACGTGATGGCAGGGGAGTGGCAGGTACTCGAGTGGTTTCTCGCGGAGCGAGCCGGGGATGAAGCGCCCGGCATCTACTCACATGTGATCCAGTCGACGAATCAAGGCGATCCGATGCTGCTGCCCGAAGAAGTGCTTGCGCTGGCCAATGCCGCGTCTGGCGAACCAACCGATTGGCAGATCGACGTGCTGGGGCAGTTGCTCAAGCAGGCCTCCACACGATCTTCGACCGGGCCGATGCTGGGAGAGATCCGGTCTGGAACGCGGCTCTTCGGCGGTGCCGACGAGTCCAATCACCCGCGGACCGCGGCGTTGCTGGCTCGGGCGGGGATGCCTGACGAAGCGTATCTCTACCTTCCCCCGATCGATCGAGTCCGTGAGCAGCAGGATGCACGGGGCCTTCTGATCCACGGTCTTTACCACGCCGATCGAGATGAGACCTTGCGGGCATGGGAGCTGTTCGGCGAGCTCGCACTGATCGAGGATGCGGATTTCAAGTTGCGGCAAGAAGCGCTCCGGGCAGCGGTCAAGCGGCTTCCCGAAGTCCCGGAAGCACAGGCGACGGCGTGGCTCGAAGCAGTGTTTGCGAGCGAACGGCTCGCCCCTGCGGCGCTCGAAGTGATCGCACTCGATGCGATGCTTCTGGGCGAGAGTTCGTTGAGCGAGACCGAGCGGGCCAGATCGATTCTCGTGATGAAGTCAGCGGTGGAGACCCTGCTTGACTCCGGACGAGTGGACTCCCGAGTGATTCGAGTACCGCTCCGCATGTTGACAATCGGATTAGTCGCGGAAGCCGAGGCGGCCACCAATGCCAACGCGGTTCGGGGCGGACCGCCACCGGGGGTGGCGATGCTGATGCGGGCAATGCCGGAAGAGAACTGGCTCGATTCGATCGAACCGAGTTTGGCGGTTCGGGCGTATCGTGCGTTCACTGGGGTGGCGACGCGGGCGGATGAGATCGACGTGGCGTTGGACATTCTGGAGACGGGAATCTCCAAGTATCCCGACGAAGCAGAGGAGATGGGCGAGGAGTTCCTCGGTCTCTGGGTGAATCGACTTCGGCCCAACGCAGGGAGCAGTCAGAACGCGGCGATTCAGGCGGCGATCTTCGCCTACGGAGGCCGCGTCGGCATGGCCGCGGCACCACTCACGCGAGGGCGACAGGCGAGGAATCTCGACCGACTTCTGCGAGTTCTAGATCTGGTCGGCCAGCGTGGCGTCGATCCCAAGGCTCTCCCCGGCGTCGTCGAGGCCTTTCAGGCGTGTCACAGCCAGTCTGAGGCCTATACCGAAGCAGACATCGTTCGGATCCTCGGTCCACTCGACGAGCTTCCCCCGGCCACCGCGGCTCGGCTGGCGGCGGCGATGCAAGGAGGGCTCAGCGGGGACTGGCGATCGCGTGAGGTTCAGCAACGATTTGGAATGCGGCGGAACGGTGCGGAGATCGCGCAGGTGGTGGAGGATGGGTATGCACTGGCCATGCGTCTCATTGAACGAGCGCTCGAAGAAGAACCAGATTCATGGCAGCATGCGGTCCGTCGTGCGGCCCTCGCCTACGAGCGGCTGGAGCATCGGCGATCGACGAATGACCGTGATCTGGCCGACTACGATCGACTTCGCGATGAGAGCTTCGATTCCTTCGAACAGGCGGCACAGGCGTACGCCGCGGCGGCTGGTCGAGGCGAAGAGAAGCCATCGACCTTCGTGTTCGAAGCTTGGTTCAACACCGCCATCGGTGCGACCAATCTTTCCGAGGTGACGCGCGACAACATCCTTTTCGAAGGTTCGGAGCGAGATGAACAGATCGAGCGGATCCGGGCGACCATTCTGGCGATGGAACCGGCGCTTGCCGAGGAACATCTTGGTCTGCTCGCCTCGAAACTCGTGGCCGCGATCGACTCGCTGAATCCAGAAGTGAAACCACGAGTGGTACGGCATGCGCTTCGGATCGTGGGCGATCATCCCTCGGCGGCGCCACTGCGCCGGATCAACGCCCTTTACGAGGATCTCATCGACAATGAGATCCATCTACGACTCGCCCTCGACGGACCCGATCGGGTCGGCACCGAAGAGCCATTCGCGGTGGTGGTCTCGCTTCGTTACACCAACGCCGTCGACCGTGAAACCGATGGATTCGCCAAGTACCTGCAAAATGGGGTGTACGTGAATCTGGGAAACCGGGGGACGTCGGTCAACTACCGGGATCGACTTGAGCAATCCATCCGAAACTCGTTGTCCAAGGGGTTTGAGATCGATGGCATCGGTTTCTTTGATTCGATGCACCCGTCCGTGGAGGTTCGAGAATCAGAAGAATCTGGCTGGCAGGAGAAGCCACTGGCGTACGTCGTACTTCGAGCCACCGATCCCAGCATCGAACGAATTCCGCCGGTGCGCATGGACCTCGACTTCATCGATCAAACCGGGCCGGTCATCCTCGCCATCGAATCGAATTCGCCTCCGGTCGACGCGGCGACTTCGAGCCAAGGCCGTCCGATTCGCGACCTCGCGATTGAGCAAATCGTTGATGCTCGAAACGCAGGCGAGGAGGTGACGCTCGAAATCACCGCCAGCGGACGAGGCGTGATCGGAGATCTCGATGATTTGCTCGCAGGAGTTGATAGCGCCCTTGCGGGCTATCGGGTGGCAGACGACGGTATCGAAGCGCACCCGTTCAGCATGACCGAGGCCGCGGTCGACGAGGGGATGCTCTTTCGCTTTTCCCTCGGCGACGAAGAGGAACAGACCTTCGCGGGACCCGATGCGGACGGCATTCATCGCCAGGCGACGGAACGTCGCTGGACG
>CALFOM010000044.1 GCA_937919685.1 uncultured Phycisphaera sp. | reverse complement strand
CCGCCGCTACCGCCGCCGCCGAAGCCGCCGCCGCCGCCGCCGCCCTGTCCACCGCCGCCGCCGCCACCACCGCCGCCGCCGGAGCTGAGCGAACTGCTGAGGTCGAATTCGGGCGCGTTATCAAAGTACGGGACTTCAAAGAGCAGATCGCGAATGTCGTAGACGATGGTGACCGTCTTCTTGCGAAGTGCTTCATCACTGGAGATCACCACCACACCGTCTTCGACGGCGAATTCGGGCCGATCCAGATCGTCGCCGACCTGCTCGAGAATTCGCTTGAGCGCGGCATCAGCGGAGATCTGTCCGAGTTCAAGATCGACTTCCGTGTCCGGACGAATGCCGATGAGGTCCAACGCCTTCCAGTCGGGATAGATCTCAAGGCCGGTCACGTTCTTCATGTACGCGAAGACCTGATCGAGCGAGTTGTTCTTGAAGTTGACCGCGACGGTCTTGCCCAATGTGGACATCGCCCGGCGGTTCTCTTCCGTCTCGCGGAATCCTGCGGCAGCATCCCGACGGATCGAAAGCTGCGGCCAGTCCTCGGGGTAGGCCATCAGACCCGAAGTCGAACGTGGCCCGGGCCCGCTCAAGTTCGTGGAGGGAGGAATCGTGGCCGCCAGATTCTCCTGCGTGAAGTGACTGAATGCATAGTCGCGTCGTCGCAGCGTCTGGGAATACTCCCTATAAATGCTGCTGGTTCTGATCACGTCCCGAAGCGCGTTCGCCGCGGGATTGTTCGGATCGATGAAGAGCACGGTGTCGAGCACCTGAATCGCTTCGTCGTACTTCAGTTCCATCTGCAACTGACGGACACGCTGAAGGCTCTCGTTGATGGTTCGTTGACGATCTGCCTGTTCCTTGCGACGCTCCGAGTCGGCGGCGGAACGAGCCTGATCGCGCTTGGCTTCATCCTTGGCAAGTGACTCAAGCTGCTCGGCAGCCGCAACCCGATCAAGCATGGTGTCGATCTGCTTGAGCATCGATGCATACTGATCGGCGGGGAGCACGCCTCGGTCACGATCGACGCGAAGTCGAGCCGTGACGGCGTTCTCTCGAGCCTTGCGATAATCACCCTCGTCGTAGGACGAGTTGGATCGCACCATGTCGTCTTGGAACTGAACCTTGAGTCGCTCACGCCGAAGCGAGAAGTCTTCCTGGACGTTGTCGATTGTGGAAGCCTGATCAAGCATGGCTTGTGCGTGCTTGAGTCCTGCAATCGCTTCGGTGTTGCCCGGATCGATGGCAAGTACCGAGGTCCAAGCATCGATGGCCTGACGCCAGTTGGCGCTCGACATGGCGTTGCGGGCTGACTCCAGAGCATCTTTCAGGCCGGCCGCCGGGGTCGACGCTGGTGGAGTGATCGCCGGACCACCAGCACCCATCGCGTCATCGGCGGATGGCGGGTCTGCCGCAGGCGGATCGAATGCGGCTGGCTCTTCGGCCGCCGCAGGCTCGTCGGCAGGGGCGGGGTCATCGACCGGAGCAGGATCCGCAGTTGGTTCGGCAGGCGTGGGCTCGGCAGGCGCGTCCTGCATGGCCCAAACGTTGGTCGAACAGATGAACGTCGCAAGAAGGACGGCAGCAGTAAGACCGCGGCCAAGGTCTGCAACGAAAGATCTCGAAGAAAATTCCATGTCGATCACACTCCTCTGAGTGGTGTTGTGCGTGGACGGAAAGCACATCACCCGACGGCGAGACGAAATCAGAACGTCAAGCCGCTGAGTACCAAGTCATGTCTGTCGCTGGCGGAAACCCCGTCAGTCGACGAGCGATCAGGAAGACTACTTCGCCCCCTTGAGCACTGCAACCTGAGAGCCACCCGACGGATTCACCACGACGGTGAATTCAACCCGGATTTTTCTCTCCAAAATTCCCCCGGAACCTTACTGGCATCGAACTCGACCGATCTGCCGTCGAATCCCCTTAAAGGGGGGCTTTTACGTGGCGATCAAGGAACTGGATCCCTTCCGTCCCCGATACGCTATTAGGAGCAACGTTCCTCTTTGACGCCTTTGGCCATTCATCGAGAGGCCTGGCAGCCATGCGATTCACCTTCGAAAGACCGCCCAAAACGGTCAGAGGCCAAAACGGTCAGGCGAGGTTCGGCTGCAGGGGCGAGGCCGGATTCGATGGTGTCTCACCTAAGTCGCTAGCCTGCAAAGGTTTCCGTGACTTCATCATCCGTATGAAGGCGTCGAAGAGATAGGCTGATTCGTGTGGACCGGGGCTTGCCTCAGGGTGATACTGGACACTGAAGATCGGGCGTTCGCGGTGCCTGAACCCTGCCACCGTGCCATCATTCAAGTGGCGATGGGTCACTTCACCACCAGCCGCCTCAAGTGACGCTTCATCCACACAGAAACCATGATTCTGACTGGTGATCTCGATCTGACCGGTCATGTCGCACCGAACCGGCTGGTTGGCACCTCGATGACCGAACTTCAGCTTATAGGTGGTCGCCCCGATCGCCAGGGCAAGGAGTTGGTGACCGAGACAGATCCCGAAGGTGGGAATCTCGCCGGCAATCTCTTTCAACGTGCGAATCGTCGCCTCGACCGCTGCGGGGTCCCCGGGACCATTCGAGACAAAGAGGCCATGCACGGTTCCGGCTAGGAATGCAGCTCGGATCGACGCCGCAGGCGTGTCGTGCGGAATGAACCGAACCTCGCACCCTCGCGCAATGAGATGCCGATAGATGTTCCTTTTCGCACCGCAATCCAACGCAAGGACCACCAGAGGCTCGTCCTTCTCCGCCCTCTCAGAGATCAAGGCGGGCCATTCGCCGAGACCTTCGGTGAATGTGCCCGATTCCGACGGTCCGGCCTTCGCGGCCAGATTGCGGCCACCCATCGAGGCGAGCCCACGAGCCCGAGCCACGAGCTCTCGGTCCCTGACGCCGGGGTCAGATTCGAGGACGCCTCGCATGGCCCCGTCGGTCCGAAGCATGCGAACAATCGCCCTGGTGTCGATGTCTTCGAGACCAGGAATACCCGCCTCCGCCATCCAGTCATGGAGATGGCCGCTCGACCGATAGTTGGATCGCACTCTCGAGTAATCCCGAATCACCAGCCCTGCGACGGCGATTGAGGCGCTTTCCTGATCCTCGAGGTTGATTCCGTAGTTCCCGATCTCCGACGCGGTCATGACCAAGATCTGCCCGGTGTAACTGGGGTCGGTCAGGGCCTCTTGATAGCCGCCCATCGCCGTGTTGAAGACGACTTCGCCGCCAGCAGGCACCGCAGCACCAAATCCTCGACCTTCGAAGATCGCGCCATTCTCCAATGCAAGACGAACCCCTCGGACCCGAGTGGGCGCTTCGATCAGAACGTCGTATCCACCGTGAATGACCATACGTCGCGAAGTGTAGCGAACCGTTTGCCGAAAAGGTGATCCCGCCCGGATCGGAACATTCATCCACAAACGCCGATCATCCTCGTCGATGGGAAAACCAGACGTACACTCGCCGCGTGAGCGATCTCTTCGCACCTCCATTGATCTCCGGCGAGTTCGTCCGCGTTGCGGTGGAACGCGCGGTCGATCGGTATCCCGCTGGGCTCCTCTATTCGCTGCCGAAGACCTGCGAGGACATCTTGGTTGGGCACCGTGTCCTTGTCCCTCTCGGACGGGGGAATGCCCCGGTCCCCGGAACGGTCGTCGAGAGAATCGGAACGGCCGCCGTCGTTGCGGATGGCCTCGATCCAGGCCGGATCAAGCCGGTCATCGAGCGGACTGACGACCTCCCACCACTTCCGGCCGAATTGCTCGACCTCGCCACCTGGATTTCCTCCTATTACGCCTGCCCGATCGGAATCACCCTCGCGAATATCGTGCCCGCAGCCGTCCGGAAGGGGATCGGGGCGTCCAAGCGACTCCTCATCAAGCCCGCCGTAGTCATCCCGGACCCGCTGCCCAGGCTTGGCAAGAAACAGCAGGCGGTCTACGACGCCATCCTCGCCACGCCGCCCACCGAACTGCCGATCGCCTCCAACGACCTCGCCGAACGCACCGGCGTTGGCGGCACGGCGATCCTCAAGCGACTTGCCGACCTCGGCCTCCTCGAACTCGAGTCCGTCACGACCGTGGAAGCCAGAGCACGAGCCGGAACTGGAATCGAAGATCGCGAGGTCCAGTTGAATTCCGCACAGGCCACCGCGGTCGAATCGATCGGGAAAACCCTCGGCGGAGGATTTTCGAGCCACCTCCTCTTCGGCGTGACGGGGAGCGGAAAGACCGAGGTCTACCTTCGCCTCACCCGACAGGCCCTCGACGCCGGTCGGACCGTGCTCATTCTCGTTCCGGAGATCGCCCTCACGCCCCAGACGACCGCCCGCGTGCTCGCGCGATTCCCAGGTTCCCCTGCGGCGGTCCTTCATTCCGGCCTCACGGCCGCGCAGCGGCATCGCGAGTGGCGCCGGGTTGCTGATGGACAGGCCAATATCGTCCTTGGAGCCAGATCGGCGGTTTTTGCCCCGATTTCGGATGGCCAGCTCGGCCTCGTCATCGTCGATGAAGAACATGATCCGTCCTACAAACAGGACCAGGCGCCGCGGTATCAGGGAAGGGACGTCGCCATTCGCCGCGCTCAACTCGCGGACTGCCCGGTCATCCTCGGCTCTGCAACGCCGGCCCTCGAGAGCTGGCATAACGCGACCCGAACTGCCCGAAGCACCATCCATCGCCTGCCCGAGCGAGCCCCCGGGCTGACGCTTCCGAAGGTCGAGATTGTGGACTTCGCCGAGGAGCGCCGAAATCTGGATCACACCGGGGTCAGGTTGATCGGCCCCCGCCTCGGCGGCGCCATCAAACGCACCCTTGATGGCGGCGGGCAGGTGATGCTCCTCCTGAATCGCCGGGGGTATGCCAATTACATCGCGTGCCCCGATCACCGTTGCGGATGGGTCATGACCTGCACCGAATGCGACGCTGGAATGGTCTGCCATCAGAACGCGCGATCATCGGCTCGAGACCGCTGGGTCCGCTGTCATCATTGCGACGCCCAACTCCGGCTACCCCCCACCTGTCCACTCTGCCGCAAGAAGACCACGGTCTTCGGTCTGGGCACGCAGCGGGTCGAGGAGGATCTCGGCCGTCTTCACCCAGATCTCGCCCGAATCGGCGCCATGGTCAGGGTCGATTCGGACTCCATGCATACCGGAGATGACTTCCATGACGTTCTGGAACGGTTCCGAACCGGCGAAATCAGGCTGCTTGCCGGGACCCAGATGATCGCCAAAGGGCTCGATTTTCCCGGCGTGCGGCTCGTCGGTGTGATCAATGCGGACACCGCACTGAACATGCCCGATTTTCGAGCCGGCGAGCGAACGTTCCAACTCGTCGCTCAGGTGGTCGGCCGATGCGGTCGCGGCTCGTCGGCCGGAGAGGCCATCATCCAGACCTTCCAGCCCGACGCTCCCGCCATTCGTCGGGCCGCGGAACACGATTACGAAGGCTTTGCCGAACAAGAACTCGCGGATCGCGAACGCTTCCAACTTCCCCCCACCCGACGGCTCACCAGGATCGTGATCCGCGATGGTGGCGAGACTCAGGCCGCCCGACTGGCGACGGCCCTCGCCGATCGGCTCCGATCGCTTGAGGGCCAGGACGGAATCGAGATCCGGGGCCCCCTCCCCTGCTCGATCGCTCGAATCGCCGCCCGCTACCGGATGCAGTTGGAGATCTTTGCCCAGAGTGCCGGCGACGGTTCCCGCTTCATCGCAAATGCTCGAGCGAAGGGGGTCTTCACCGGGCCGCTCGCCCTCGGCGAAGCGGTCGCCATCGACGTCGATCCGACTTCCCTCATGTAACCCGAAGTCGTCGGCGGCGCCCAACGTCCCGAAACCGACACAACCCATCTTTTCCGAGGTCATCCACCCCCGAAATCGGGTCGTGATCGGATAGAATCCGGTGAGTCGAGAACGAGCCCCTTCGGGCTTCGTCCGCATCATCAGAAGTCACCGCTTGAGCGGCTGGTTCGAAGGGTCAACGCATGTCGCTGAACGGCTGGAACGCCGAGTTCGTCGAAGAGAATTACCGCCAGTGGAAGTCCGACCCGACCTCGGTCGGCGTCGACTGGCAGCGATTCTTTGAAGGATTCGAACTCGGGGCCGCACGATCTGAAGCTGGTGAGCCAGAAGTCGCCCATTCCCTCCAGGGAAAGATCGACTCGCTCATCTACCACTACCGGGACATCGGGCACCTCGCGGCTGATCTCGATCCGCTCGATCGCTCCCGCCCCTTCCCGGAGAACCTCACGCTGGAGAGCTTCGGTCTCGGCGACGAGCATCTCGACGACAAGTTCGATCCCGGGGTGCTGCCTCTCGAGAATCCGGCGACGCTTCGCTCCATCATCGACCTTCTTGAGTTGACCTACTGCCGCCACATCGGCGCCGAGTACATGCACATCCAGGATCGCGAGAAGCGGCGATGGCTGCAGAAGCGGATGGAGGGCGTGGCCAACAAACCACCCCGGAGCGATGAGGATCGCACCAGGTTGCTGGAGATGCTCGCCTCGGCCGACGCGTTCGAGACCTTCCTCCAGACCCGGTACGTCGGCAAGAAGCGATTTGGCATCGAAGGTGGCGAGTCGCTTATTCCGCTGCTTGACACCATCATCGAACTGGCCCCGGCCAACGGGATCAACGAGTTCGTCATTGGAATGTCGCATCGCGGTCGTCTCAACGTCCTCTGCAACATTCTCGAAAAACCCTACGGGCAGCTCTTCACCGAGTTCGCGGAAACCTGGGAGGAAGATTTCATCGCTGGCACGGGTGACGTGAAGTACCACGGTGCCTATTCCAGCAACCGAACAACCCGCAGCGGCCAGACCGTCCGCCTCACGCTCGCAGCGAACCCGAGCCATCTGGAGTTCGTCGATCCGATCGTCCTCGGACGAACCCGGGCAAAGCAGCGTCTTCGCGACGATCGAAGCCGCGAGCAGGTCGTCCCACTCCTGATGCACGGAGACGCGGCCTTTGCGGGCCAAGGTATCGTCGCCGAGTGCTTCAACATGATGGGACTCGATGGCTACACCGTCGGTGGAACGCTCCACATCGTGGTGAACAACCAAATCGGTTTCACGACGGAACAGACCGACTCCTTCAGCGGACACTACGGAACCGACATCGCGAAGATGATCGACGCTCCGATCTTCCATGTGAACGGAGACGATCCCGAGGCCGTCGCATGGGTCGCGCGACTCGCCGTCGAATACCGCCAGGCCTTCCACAACGACGTGGTCATCGACATGTGGTGCTATCGGCGGCGTGGTCACAACGAGGCCGATGAACCAAAGTTCACCCAGCCGCTCATGTACGAGCGGATCCAGAAGCATCCCCCCGTGGCCAAGCTCTATCGCGATAGCCTCATCGCCGACGGCATCATCGACGAAGACCGGTTCGCAAAAATGCAGGCCGAGTACACGCAGGTGATGGACGAAGCTCAGCAACGGGCCGCCGAGAATCCGGAAGACCCACGGATCGATCCCTTTGGATCGCTCTGGGAAGGGCTGACCGACGAGTACGACATCACGTCCATCGAAACCGGGATCACCCGGGAGACCTTCGACGAGATCTTTGAAGGCATCGAACGCCTTCCGAAGGACTTCGCCCATCACAAGACGCTCAGCCGTGGATTCGCCAATCGGCGAAAGCTCTACGACGCCGGGGATGTCGAATGGGCCACCGGCGAGGCGCTCGCATTCGGAAGCCTCCTGCTCGAAGGCCATCCGATCCGGCTCACCGGCCAGGATGTGGAGCGAGGCACCTTCAGCCACCGGCACATGGTGATCCATGATCAGAAGACGTCCGAACGCTTCATGCCGATCAACGCGATCCGTGAAGGCCAGGCGCAATTCTGCGTGCACAACAGCCCGCTGACCGAGCAGGCCTGCTTGGGATTCGAGTACGGATACTCGCTGACCGATCCGCGGATGCTGATCATCTGGGAGGCCCAGTTTGGCGATTTCGTCAACGGCGCCCAGGTCATCGTCGACCAGTTCATCGCCTCCGCCGAAAAGAAGTGGCAGCGGTCTTCCGGCCTGGCCCTGTTCCTCCCTCACGGCAACGAAGGTCTGGGACCGGAGCATTCCTCCGCTCGGTTGGAACGATTCCTCCAGCTCTCGGCCGACGAGAACATGGTGATCTGCTCCCCGACTAGGGCGTCGCAGATCTTCCATCTCATTCGTCGGCAGATGAACCAGACGTTCCGAAAGCCGCTGATCATGATGTCGCCGAAGAGCATGCTCCGCCTGCCCGCGTCGAGGAGCCCGATCTCACGATTCCTGACCGGCGGCTACTTGAACGTGATCGACGACACCCGCTTCGAGGAGGCGGGTGGTGACCGCGACAAGGTCCGACAGGTGATCCTCTGCGCCGGAAAGGTCTACTACGACCTGGCCAACCGCCGCGACACCGTCGATCGAAAGGACGTGGCGCTGGTGAGGATCGAACAACTTGCACCGTTCCCCGCCGGTGATGTTCAGAAGATGCTCGACCAGTACCCAAACCGCGAGCAGGTCACCTGGGTCCAGGAAGAACCACGAAATCATGGTGCGTTCTTCTTCGTCGAACGATGCATGAGAGAGCTTCTCGAACTCGAGATCGACGACATCACCCGGGTCGCCAGCCCGAGCCCTTCTGGCGGATCGACCGCGATGCACGAACAGGAACAACAGGAGATCGTTCTCGCCGCCATCGACGGCGGAGGCGGAAAGTCCCGCAGCGAGGCTCGCAAGTCGCCGCAGGATTCCAAGAAGACGAGCGGTGAAAAGAAGACCGCACCTTCCAGCTGAGACGATCGAACATCAAATGGCCTTCCATGGAGTGACTCCGTCGCACGACCGCGGCGCTCACTCGCACCAGACCGAACCCCGTGTCCGAGACGGCACTGAACCCCAGCAGAGGGAAACTCCAAGCCATGAGCGTGGACATCACCATCCCGAGCCCCGGCGAATCGATCACCGAAGTCACCGTTGGAACCTGGATGAAGCAATCCGGGGACTGGGTCGACAAGGATGAGATCATCCTCGAGATCGAATCCGACAAGGCGACTCTCGAAATCACCAGCCCGGCTTCCGGCCTTCTCACCGCGACCGGCGCCACCGGCGACGAACTCGCCGTCGGTGAAGTGATCGGCGCCATCGACACCTCGGCAACGAAACCGGCCGCCTCGGCGCCGGCTGCCGACACCGGAACTTCCAAAGCGGTCGCGGCTCCCGCCGAGGGCGTCAAGGCAACTCCGGTCGCACGGAAGATCGCCGCCGACGAAGGGGTCAATCTCGCTTCGGTCAAGGGAACGGGGCCTTCCGGACGTGTCACCAAGGCTGACGTGCTCGCGGCGAGTGCGGCCGCCCCCGCCGCCACGACGGCAGCCCCTGTGGTGCCGGCTGCACCCGCATCGACGCCGGTTGCGCCCACTGCGCCGGTGGTGATCCCCACTTCGTCGACCATCCCCGGCAGCCGCGAAGTCCGACGCGTTCGGATGACCAAGCTACGCAAGCGGATCGCCGAACGACTCGTCCATAGCCAGCACACTGCGGCCACGCTGACCACGTTCAACGAAGTCGACATGACCCGCTCGATGGCCCTCCGCAAGCAGTACAAGGAAGCGTTCGCCGAGAAGTACGGCGTCGGTCTCGGCTTCATGAGTTTCTTCGTCAAGGCCGCGGTCCACGCCCTCAAGGCTCAACCCACCGTGAACGCGTCGATCGTCGACGACGAGATCGAGTATCACGATTACATGGACGTGGGCGTTGCAGTCGGCACCGACAGGGGGTTGGTCGTTCCGGTGCTGCGAAACACCGAAGGCATGTCGTTCGCAGAGATCGAGGCCCGGATCAAGGACTTCGCCGTGCGAGCGCGTACTGGAAAACTCTCGATCGAAGAAATGACCGGGGGCACCTTCACGGTCTCCAACGGCGGCGTCTACGGGTCGATGATGTCGACGCCGATTCTCAATCCGCCGCAATCCGGCATCCTCGGAATGCACGGGATCAAGAAGCGAGCGGTCGAGGATCCGGACAATCCGGGCAACATCGTGCTCCGTCCGATGATGTACATCGCGATGAGCTACGACCACCGGATCATCGACGGCACCGAAGCCGTGACCTTCCTGAAGACCATCAAGGAATGCGTCGAGGCTCCGGAACGGATGCTGCTGGAGCTGTGAAGGCGAGCGAGGCGGACTCCGTTCATCCATTCATCCGTTCATCCATTCGTCCGCGTCGTCCCGACGTCGAGCAGTGTCGAATGGCGGGAATGGTCGGCCCACGATCGACGCATGCGACGACTCGATCGACCACTGTGGATGATCAACTGGATCGCCGCCGCGGGTTTCATGCTCATGCTCGCCGGCATCACCGCCGGTGCCCCGCTCCTCGCGTACGTCGGACTCGGGCTCGCCGGGGGACTCCCCGTGCTGATGATGGCGGCCGGCGGCCGGCTGCGACTCTCCCAGTTCGCCCGCAAACCGCCCTCCAACACCGGAGATACCGCGTCGATCCCGAACGCCTCGAAGGACGCCGGCCTGCCCGCCTGGTCACCCTTCACCGACGCCGACATCCTCAGGCGGCTCGAGGAGATCGTCGAAGAGGACGGATCGACGATGGACTTCCTCGCGGTGGTGGATGGCGAGACCTGGTCGACACTCGAGCAGGTTCCGCTCCTCCCCGATCTGCTGGAGGAGGAGCCGCTGGTTCACGGCGCCTGGCGTTCGTGGCGACCGAAATCGATAACGATCCTCCTGCTGGCCGCGAGCATGCTCGTCATGTTCGCGAACCTGTCATGGCTCTTCGGGACCGTCGGTGCGACCATGATCTTCAGCCCCTTCTACCTCTGCTTCATGATCGGGCCGTTCGTCGGAACCCCCATCACCTCGGGTATCAGTCGATTCTGGTCCCACGTAAGGCCCGGATTCACGATGGGCACCGGGTTCCTTCGAACCCGCGGCACGGGCCGGGTGATCCGGACCGACCAGTCGATCCTATTCGTCCGGCGCATGGCCAGTCCCTCGGGCCTCGACGACCGGATCATGGTCGATCTCGTCGGCGTCCCCACCCGTCGGCTCTACTTCGACGGCCCAAATGATCCCGCGTTCATCGATCTCTGGCATCGCTGGATCCATCCGAATCCGAGGCCCGAACTCGCGACATCCGATCCATCGATCTGACCGACGAGCAGGCTCGGAATCGACCTGCGACAATGCCGCCGTGACCGCTTCTCCCACACCATCTCCCGATCCCGGCCACGCCCCGGTCATGCCGGAAGAGGTCATTGCCGGGCTGCGAGTCACGCCGGGAGACGTGGTTCTCGACTGCACCGCCGGCCGAGGCGGGCATGCCTCGCTGCTGGCCGCGGCCACCGGCAGCAGCGGAACCGTCGTGCTCTGCGATCTCGATCCCGAGAATCTCGATTTCGCGACCAATCGAGTTCGGACGACCGGGGTCACCCGGGTGATACCGTTCCAAGGCTCCTTCGCCCGAGTCCCGCGGGATCTCCGCGCCGAGGGTCTGCTCGCCAATGCGGTCCTGGCCGATCTCGGCTTCGCCAGCACGCAGATCGACGACCCATCCCGGGGTTTCTCATTCATGCGAGAGGGTCCACTCGACATGAGAATGGACCCCACCAGGGGAATGACCGCCGCCGACGTTCTGGCCAGCAGTGACGAGCGGGAATTGACCCGAATCATCAGCGAATACGGCGAAGAACCTCTGGCTCGACGCATCGCGCGAAATGTTGTCCAGAAGCGAGCCGACGAGCCGATTCTTACCACGGCGGATCTCGCCGGACTTGTTCGTGATGCCTACGGGCAGCGTGCCGCGTCAAGCCGACTCCATCCCGCTACCCGTACCTTCCAGGCGCTCCGAATCGCAGTCAATGACGAATTCGGAGCCCTCGATGGACTGCTTCGGCAGGTCATGGAAGCAGCGGAAGCGATTGGAGCCGACCGACCGACCTGGCTCGCTGATGGTGCGAGGGTGGCTTTCCTCACCTTCCACAGCCTTGAGGATCGACGAGTCAAGCGAGCATTCGTCGAACTCGATCGACGCGGTCTCGGATCGCAGCCGGCACGGATGCCGATTCTGCCCTCTGAGACCGAGATCGTGACCAACTCTCGGTCGCGGTCAGCCAAGCTTCGGGTCGCCACGGTAGGCGGCCGATCCGGTCACCTCTGAGGGTCTCATCCCCCACAGCCCCCGGTCGAAGCGAGAACGTGACAACGGTGGCTCGACGGAGACCACCCCGACAGCAGGGACGCTGACGACATATGACTCGAGATCACAAACTGGCACTCGTGGTGGGCTTCGGCCTGATCCTCTTCGTTGGAATCCTCATCACCGATCATCTCTCGATGACGAGTCGACTCCATGATCCGCTTCCGACCAACTCGGTGACCAGCACATACCAGCCTCCGTCCAGCATTCAGGCATCCCCAAGTCGGGAGTTTCGTGAGTCACCCGACATCCCGCGAGAAGTCGCGATCAAGACCCGACCACAGGCCGAGATCGCCTTGGACACCGCGAGAGTCGAATCGTCGATTCCCACGCCGACCGGCCGAACCATTGACTCCACCGACCGCGCTGCCGCGGAGACCGTGCGACCCGCCGCGGTTCGGCCCTTAACCCACGAGGTCGCGTCGGGAGAGACGCTGCAGTCCATCTCCACCGACTTCTTCGGAACCACGAAGAAGTGGAAAGAGATCGCAGATGCCAATCGCAACGTGCTCGCGAATGCCGACGATCTCCGGGTCGGCATGGTGTTGGTCATCCCGGATCGCAACATCGCATCGGCGGCTCGGCCTCGATCCATCGCCTCGACGACGAAGGCTCGTGAAATCAAGGTTCTTCCCGGCGACAGCCTGAGCAGAATCGCGAAGCGCGAACTCGAAGACCAGTCTCGATGGCGAGATATCCAATCTCTCAACGGGATGAGCGACACACAGGTTCATCCCGGTCAGATGTTGAAGATCCCGACCAGCTGATCGACTTTTCCTAGAAGGCATCCCGCACCCATGTTCTGGAAGCTCACCCTCGTGGTCCTCACACTCGGCGGCACCGCCTGCGGGCTGTTGGTGCTGCGACAACAGGAACAGGATGTCCTCGCCACCCAGAGCACCCTTCGACGCCAGATCTCATCACTGGAGAAGGATCTTCGGGCGAAGTCCTTCCGCATCGGCGAACTGAGCAATCTGCGACGGCTTGAGGAGTACCGGGTTCGAACCGAAGCAGCCGGGGATCTCCTTTGGATGCCGTTTCCGTTCGCACCGGAATTCGATCGCCCCCTGAAGAATTCCGCCGTGCCATCAGAAGTGGTGGCGAACAAGCGAGACGTTCCGAACCCCTCGAACCTCGGGAGTTGATGGGATGAATGCAGGCTTCGAGCCGTTGGAAGAACAGGCCGATGCCGCAGAAGACTCTGCACTCGACCTGCGACGTGGAGACCGCATCGGCCGGTTCATTCTCTGGAGCACGGCCGCGATCCTCGCCGTCGGTTTCGGCCGAACCCTTCAGCTTCAGATCGCGCCGGATCCGGTGATCGTCGAGATCATGGGGCGAAGGCACTCCACGGTCCCCGAGATCCGATCCCGCGGCTCGATCGTCGACGCCAAAGGTCGCTTGATGGCGATGAGCGTGATCGGATACGACCTGGCGGTCGATGTGAAGGTGGTCATGGACCGTGCCCGTGAAGCGGGCGTCGACGATCCGCTCACCCCACTCGCAAACCTCATCAGCCAACACACCGGTCTCGATTCAACCGTGATCGAGAACCAACTCTTCGACAATGTCGATGCCCGCTATGTGAAGATCGCGGAGGCGGAGGATCTTCTTCAGGTGGATCGGGTCATGCTCCGATCGGTACTGCCCGGCGGCGTTGTTCTGAGCGAACGGACCACGCGACGAATCGTCGACGGCATCCCAGGGCGAGCCATTCTCGGTTCGGTCGGCGACTTCGGCCCGGATCCCAACTGGAATGCGACCGATGACCTGTCGAATGACCGCGGAGGTGAAGCCGATCGCGCCCGCAGATCAAAGAGAAGGCAACGAGGATCCTCCGGCGTCGAAGCGGCGCGGGACCGTACGTTGGAGCAGACTCACGGAAGCATGAGATTCCAGAAGGACGTGAGAAACCGACCCTTGTTCGTGCGAGAAGGCGACTACAAGTCGGGGGAAGACGGCGGCGACGTCGAACTCACCATCGACCTCTTCATTCAGGACTACGTGGAGAAGCGACTTGCCCGCGCCGTCGCCGAACATCACGCGGTCGGCGGCTGGATCGTCGTGATCGACCCGCTCACCGGAGACGTCCTCGCCGCTCATGATCTCATCGACAATGAAGAAGGAAGACGCCGGGGTGGCTGGCCGGAGTCTTCGCTCGATCCCATTCGTGACAAACTCGGTGACTCCTTCGGTCGCAATCGCGTCTGGACCGACTTGGTCGAGCCGGGTTCGACCATGAAGCCGGTCTTCTGGTCGTGGGCGGTATCGCGAGGGCTCGCCGATCCAGCCGAGACCATTCGAGACGCCAAGGGGCGTGGCACACCGGGCGGCGGCTTCGGGACAAACGGCCTGACCTTCACGTACCCCGGGCAGCGCGGCACTCGTCAGATCAAAGACGCGTACGGCCATGCAGACGTGAGCTGGGAGACGTCGCTGGTCAAGAGCCTCAATACCGCGATGGCAATGGTGGCCGTCCGTATGGCGGATCGGGATCAAGATCTGGGACAGCCCATCGGCACCGGGATGCGAGAGATGTTCCGGGCATTCGGATTCCTCAACGAAAATGGAATCAACATGCCGGGAGAGCAGACCGCGATGCTCACCCCGTTGAAAGCCTGGACGCCGCTCTACAGTCAGCTCAGTGTGAGTTTCGGACAGGAGATCGGCGTCACACCCTTGCAACTCGCTCGAAGTTACTGCCCGATCGCCCGAAACGACGGCCGGCTTCCGACGATGAGAATCGTCCGGCCGTCATCCAAACTTCCGGTCCGGATCGTGCCGTCCGCGGCCGTACTCTCGTCTCACGATGCCATGGCCACCCGGCGGGCATTGGAAACGGTGATCAGTCCGGCGGGAACGGGTCGGTATGCAATCAGCGAGAAGAACTACCGCCTCTGGGGGAAGTCGGGAACGCCCCAGATGGTGAGAAACGATTTCGTCCCTGCCAAACTAAACGCCGCTGGCGATCTCCTCGAAGGAACCTGGATCGCGCGAGGCTACTGGGATGAACGGTACAACCCCAACTTCGTCGGCGCCGGGCCGTTTGATGAACCGCGGCTGATCGTGGCCTGCGGGCTCAATGACCCTGATAAGCACTCGGGTGCCAATCTCGACCACAACGGACACGGGTACGGCGGAGGCTATTCCGCCGGTCGCGTCGTGCGGGATGTCTTGGACCATGCCCTTGAGTACCTCGGCGTACCGCCGGATGAGAAGACGGAAGTCGCCGTGGTACTCCGCTGATCGACTCCGCGGCGTGAACCGCCACCGGCAATGCTCATCAAAGGCGAGTCGTCGTCGAATCGCTCTTTCGAGTGGTGATGCACACTGACCGGGTGGGACCGATCGCGATCGAAGCCCCCCAACCCGCCAGGGGCTCCGCAAGCGAAAATCAACCAGCCTCGCGCCGCGATTCCGTCCCCTTTGAGACGTTGGACGGCGTGCCGACGCTGTCCTTTCCTCGGGCAGTCAACGTCTGCATCAGCCAACGGTGCCGGAGACCGGACTTGAGTGCGGCCGCTCCCACGATGCCGAAGAAGATCGTCGCCACGCCGTAGACCAGGAGGTATCGAGCCGAGCCGAATGCGACCGCCGCCGCAAGTCCAACGCCGAGAAGCACAAAGACGACGTTGATCGCGTAGAGGAGGAGCACCGCCTTCTTCACCGAGCCCAAACTCCGAAGCAGAATGTGGTGGATGTGATTTCGATCAGCCACCGACATCGGAACTCCTGCGAGTTTTCGACGGAGGATCGCGAGAATCGTATCCATGATCGGAAGCGCAAAGATGATCAGACCTGCGATCACGTAGTGCGTCTGCCCCTCCTCGCCGAGCGAGAGAATCAGAACAGCGCAGACGTATCCAAGCATCAGACTGCCTGCATCACCGAGGAAGATGACCGCAGGGTTGAAATTGAACGGAAGAAATCCCAGAACGGCACCGAGAAGCGCCAGCGCCAGAACGAGCCGGGACCCGACGAGTCGATCGGGGCGTGGTCCGATGCGGGATTCCAGCACTGTTCCCAGAATTTCAGAATCACGTTTATCGAAGCGGTCGTCGCCGTTCAGGTCGAGCAAGGTCTCGGCGCCATCCGCCGTTTGACGATCCGCAACGAACCTCCGGAGTTTCGATTCGCCGAACTGATTCACGGGTTCTTCCCGAAGCAGCGCCACCAGTCTCTCTTCCCCATCGATCGGGCGATCGAGCTCGGATTCCACAACTGCGGCGAGGGCGGAATCCGTCAACTCCAACGGTTCGACCTCCTGACGATCGACGATCGCCAGCATCACCGCTACCACCACGAAACCCGCCGCCATGATTCCGACACTTCCGGCAAGAAGCCCATCAAGACCATCGATGAGATTGGCAGCGTTGCACGCTCCGAGAATGAGCGCCGCGATGAAGATCACGCCCGCCCAGTAATAGATTCCATCGACGCTGTACCAGGGAATCCAACCCATCCAGCTTTCGACTCCAGCTGGACCGAGGTCAATCCACTTCCAGATCGAGAGCTCTCGACCATCCGAAAGAAACCAGACGTTTGAGTTTGGAACCGACCAGCGATTTAGGATCGGACTGATCAGACCTCGCGTTGCCGCGGTCCCAATTTCACTCAACGCGAGAAATGCCGCCGCGGCCAACTGCCCCGCGATCTTCAATCGAGGATCCCAGTGGAAGATGTCATCGAATATCCCGGTCACGAAGATCGTGAACATCCCCGCCGTGATCGCAAATGGGACCAACGAGTACTCGGATACGATGGTTCCCGCTCTGGCTGAGACCAGCGACGGCAGGACGTAACTGGCGAAGATCCCACCGAGAAGACCGACGAAGACCGCCATCCCTCCGAGATAGGCCACCGGATAGGCGTGAACCTTCCGACCTCCGTCAGGGTGGTCGACGATGTCGAACTTCACGGCGAGCCAGCGAACAAAGGGAACGGTGAAGAGCGTCAGAAGAAAGGCAATGATCAGGATCGGAAGAAACGCATTGAGCAGACTCGACCATTCTGGCACGTTCACCGGAAATCCTCCGGACCGATCGACACCGACCAGAACCTGCCATGCCTCCTGAACGTTCGCCCAGACTCCATTCGAATCGAACGCGTCCGGCTCGACCATCGATAGATCGCCGAGCAAGTCGTTCTGAGAATTGATCGCTCCGAGAAGCATTATCGATCGACCCCCCCGGACTGAAGACTGGATGCGAGGTCGTCGATGGTGGTCTCCAATGCGATCTTCGCATCGAAGCCAATTGCCGTGCGAATCCGATCGAGATCCGGCTGGCGGACTCGAAGATCCTCAAATCCCTCGTCGAAAGCTTCGGCATAGGGAATCATGCGGATCTCGCTTTCGCTGCCGAGACGGGATTTTACGAGTCGCGCGAGGTCACCGATCTCGATCAATTCGGCGCGACCGAGGTTGAACACTCGACCGTGATTCGCCGGATTTTCAATCAGCCGTGGTAATGCTGGAACCGCATCGCGAACATCACAGAAACATCGCGACTGCTTTCCATCTCCGTGCACCCCGATCGGACGACCCTCTAGGGCCGCTTCCACGAATCTCGGCAGCACCATGCCGTATTTTCCGGATTGCCGAGGACCGACGGTGTTGAAGAACCTGACCACCACCGTTGGAGCCAGGCCCTCACGATGGTGCGCGAGCGCGAGATACTCGTCGATCGCCTTGGAGCACGCGTAAGACCACCGCGTCGTGGTCGTCGGCCCGTAGACCACATCGTCCTCTTCCGCAAACGGCGTCCGTGTTCCCTTGCCATACACTTCGCTGGTGGATGCGATGAGAGTCGGAATCGCACCACGGCGAGCGAACGCGAGCACCGCGGACGTCTCGTGCACATTGGTTTCAATGGTGCGAATCGGCTCGTCGACCACCAGCCTCACACCGACTGCCGCGGCGAGATGGAAGGTTCGACTGAAACGTGACGGATCGAGATCGGGCAACACGTCGGAAACTCGACCTTCGAGAATCTTGATTCGATCCGGAGCCGCCGCAATCGCCGATTCGAGGTTAGCGAGCGAACCGGTCGAAAGATCATCGACGACAGTCACCCGATCACCGGCCTCCAGAAGGAGATCGACCAGATGCGAGCCTATGAAGCCCGCCCCGCCCGTGACGAGGCTGATTCCACCATCGGTCAATTGACGCTCCTAGCTCTTCGGTAAGCCATTCTCGAATACTGCAGCGCACGCATGCCTTACTTCGACTCAACATCATCGGAATACGCCGCCATCGCTTCGTAGTTCCGACGGAAGTAACCACCCGCCGTATTTCGAGGGCGATTGAGAACCACGCCGAGGAAAGAACCCGATTGCTCGTTGAGTTGCCGAATCAGTCGGGCGACCAGTCCTCGCTGCTCGGAGTAGGCACGGATCACCAGAATTGACGCATCGGCGGCATTGGCAATGCTCATCGACTCGCTGGCCACCACCAGTGGCGGCCCGTCGATCAGAATCACGTCGAAGCGTTCATGCATGCTTGCAAGAAATTCGATCATCGCTTCGCCGTCAAAGCGCTCAAAGACTCGATTCGTCGAGGTACCGGCGGAAATGACCGAGATACCGTCAGAGGTCTTCGAGATGACGGAATCGATCGACTTCCCCTCGCAGAGAATATCGCCGAGTCCTGGATCGTTGGGGTCCAATCCGAGCATCGGGGCGATTTTTGGCCGGCGGAAGTTTGCATCGACGACGGCGACCGATCGACCCGCCGCGGCGATCGTCGAAGCAAGATTGAGCACCACGGAAGTTGTGCCGGCATCCGGCATCCCTGCCGAAAACAGCACGCTCTTCGCATTCGCGTCGAGTCGTGCGCGACGGAATGTCGCGGCAAATTGTCGGTAGCTCTCGGCGAGCACGGAGTTGGGATGATCCCGTACCACGGTCTCGCCTCTGGTCGCATCGGTCGGATCGTCCTTCAGATCTGGAATCACTCCGAGCAGCTTCGCGCCCGGAACCGCAAGGACGTCCGTGGTCGTTCGTACTCGCTGGTCGAGCAACTCTCGAACGAACACCACGCCGCCAACGCTGAGGATCAGAAGGAACGCCACTCCGGGAATCATCGTGTACCAGAGCGGAAAACTTGGCTCAGTAGGCCGTTGCACCGGGACTGCCAGCATGACAATGTCCGAGTCAGTCCGCAGGAAGACCGCCCGGATATCGTCGATTTGACGTTGGATATCCTGCTTGCGCTCTTCCTTCCGCTCGAGTCTCGATTCGAGTTTCGCGAGATCGGAAAGATGCCCGTTCGATTCCACGAGCGCCGTCCTCATTGTGATGATCTCGCTATCGAGCATCTTCTCGGTGTTGAGGAGCTGAGCCAGCGCGTTCGTCACTCCACTCAACGAGCTTGTCAGGTTCCGATTGATGATCTCCTCGACCTTCCGGTCCTTTTCCCGGAGTCGAGCATCAAGCATCCCCTGCGTGGTTCTAACCTGCGGGTGATCCGGGCTGAATCGCTGACGATGCTCCCCCAGAATTCCGCGAATCGCCTGAATCTCCTGAAGGGAGTTCATCACGACCGGATCCATCTCGGCATCTCGAATGTCATCCTGTGAAGCATCTCGAAAACCGCTGAGTTTCGCAGTGAGCTGCTTCTGCGACCCACTGTACTGCTCAATCTGAGTGAGTACGAGGTTCCGTTCGAGTTCCCGGCTGACGAGATCGTCCTGCACGGATCCGCCATCGTTGGCCAAGGTCAGAATTTCCGACGACTCGATGTCGCCTTCAATCTGGTTCTCGAGGTCCGCGATGTCGCTCTCGATCTGTTGCACGGAGACTTCGTATGGGTCGATCGCCCGTCGGAGGCGATTCTCACGTTCGGTCTTCCTGAATTGATCGTAGGTCTGTTGGACGCTGTTTAGAAGAGCCATCACGTCGTTCGGATTGCCCGCATTCCACTTGATCTCGAAGAACTGCGTTCGCTTGAGGTGACTCGCGGAGATCTCTTCCAAAAGTTCGCGAAGCGCCTCGGCGTGATTGACCAACCCCGCGTCATCCTTAAACTGGTTCATCCAATCGATGTTCTGAACTTCGCGGTCACGGACCACTATCTCAAGAAGCGGCTCGGCGATTGAACTGTACGCTTCGGTCTGCGCAAGCCGAGCGACCGTGTCCTCGTTTCGCGTCTCCTTGCCGATCGCATCATCAGCGCTTCCGATCTCTCCAAGCAGCTTGTAACGAACTACTCCCTGGAAGCTCGGGAAGAACGCACCGGCGACCACGAAGCACAACCCACCCAAGCCCAGTCCAACGACACCGGTCACGATGAGAAGGGTGAGATTCTGCCGCAGGAGCCGAATGGGGTCGACGGCATTGCCTCCTCTCGACGAGGCACCGGTGTTGGCCGAAGCTGAAGTAGACGATCTTGTTGTCTGGACGCTCATGATTTCTCGATTTCCAGATCCATCGGGATCCAAGGTTTCGGACAGTTGGCCAAAAGATAGAATCGGACTATTGGACCGCTCGCAACACTGAAGCCGCAGAGTTCATCGATCACGCTCACAATCAGCGAGTTTCACCGTCAAGGCATCTATTTCGTCTTGTTGTTTCGGGGTCGGACCTGCATCACCAGCCATTTTGAGCGCAGATTTTGCGTTGCCGCATTGCTCAAGAGCCAGGAAGACCCTCGCGAGACGAATCCGATAATCCAAGTTCTTGGGAGCGATCTTTAGCACGAGCTTGAACTCCTGCTCGGCCGCTCGGAAATACTCCGTTCGCTCCTGATCGGATTCATCCAGTGATTCCCCGATGGCAAAGTAGATCCCGGCAAGCGTGTCGCGAAAGGATGAATTCGCCGGTCGGGCCTCGACGGCCTCGAGACTCAATGCGAGCGCCTTCTTGAGATCGCGTCCGCAACTGAGGATGGCGTAGGCGAGGTTGTTCTTCACCAGAGCGTCCTGCGGACGAAGCGAGGCGGAACGGCCGAAGATATCGAGCGCTCGCTCACAGTCCGGTTCTTCCAGATTCAGGAGAATCGTTCCGAGTCGGACGTAGGTCGCATATCGACCGTTCTCCGAGACATGCTCAAGTTCCAGCGCCCTCTCCAGCGCCTGCATCGCCCGACTTTCGTTACCCGCAAGGAGCCATGCCCTATTGAGTTGCAGAAGATCGTGCAATGAAGGGCTCCCCTTCGACACTTGCTCGATGAAATCCTCCAAGGCCGCAGCGTCCTTCTCCATGAAGTTGACGCCTTCGCCGCTCTGGGTACCGAAGAGCCACGGATACCAGAACGCGATCAGCTCCATCACGCGTTCTTGAGACTCTTGCGCTCTTCTCAGATTGGACGGATCCGTAGAATTCTTCGCGATGGCTTCATCAGTCTGGGCCTTGAACGCCGAATAGACATCCTGAAACTGGATGAGCCCTCTTCCCTTTTGAACCCCGAGTAACTCGACCGCCGTGGCATAGGCCGCGGCAATGGCGGGATCCCTCGCAAATTCCCCGGGATTTGCCCGAGCGAGTTCGACCACGGCTCTGGCATCCGGGGGAATTCGGTTCATTCGCACCCGAATTTCTCGAGCGAGAAAACTCGGCTGTTGGGTCATTTGAAACGCTCTTTGGTAAAGAACTGCAGCCTTGTCGTATTCCTTCCGCTTCTCACGAAGCTTCGCGACGAGATCGATCAGCAAGAGGTTCTTCGGCGAACGATTCAACGCCTCCTGAGCGACTTGCATCGCCTGGCCACTCTGCTCCAATCGGGTGTCGAGAAGATCCGCGAGAATGATCGATGCCTCCGGAAGGTCGTTACGAATGCTGATGAACTCCTCCAACTCAGACACTGCCGATTCGTACTCGAAGTTCCGAACCAAGAACATGACCAGGGCGAGCCGTGTTTCCCAGTTTCTCTGCTCGAACGCAATGGCCCGGCGATAACTCTGCGTCGCCTCTTCCAGCACATCCTTGGCAGCGTCCGGATCGGTCATCGTCGTGAGTTGAAGCTGGAGGGCATCTGCACGAAGCAAGGGCGCCCCGCCCTGAGATTCGACCATCGCTGCCGCCGTATCGGCGACGGCGATCGTCTTCTCGATCTGCTTGAGTGCCCCTTGTCGATCACCGGCGTTCTTCCACATTCGCTCCGCCTTGGCGAATTCGAGACGCCCAATGATGACCTGCTCACCATAGCTGCTTGATTCGGGATCAACGTATTCGTCGATGAGCGCTTCAGCCTTCTCGAGCTCGTTCTCCGCCAGATATGCGGACACAAGATCTCGAGCGACCAATCGAATGATCCGCTGGCTTGATTCCGCAGATTTGAGCCGGGCAAGAAGTTCCTCTCGATAGGAAATCGCCTCTCCGATCTCGTTCGCGGACGTTAGAAACTCTGCCGTGAGCGCCGTGATCTCGGCGGAATCCTTGGCCTGAGCATCGGACGCCGCTTGAAATTTCTCTCTCGCAGCCACCCGACTGCCATCACGCCACAGATTTCTTCCCTGTTCGAGAATGATGAGGCCTTGACGATTCTCCGGCGCATCTTCCATCTCCGCCAGCCGTTTCACCGCGTCATCGAGCTCTCGATCTGATTCAGGCTTGTCTCCCG
This sequence comes from uncultured Phycisphaera sp., assembly GCA_937919685.1. GTDB lineage: Bacteria > Planctomycetota > Phycisphaerae > Phycisphaerales > SM1A02 > UBA12014. Next base: position 15,820 of record CALFOM010000044.1, on the reverse strand, counting down.
CCTGACGCAGGAACCGGCTGATGGCGATGATTACACCGGGATCAGTGTCATCGAACGCACGAAGTCTCCTCAAGACGGAATCTGCTTCGTCGAACCGCTCTCGTCCCTTGACTGTGATCAGCGAGCTCTTCTCCGATTCGTTGAGCTTCACCCATTCCCGTTCGCTGTAACTCGGATTCGAGATCATCTCCCCAGTCTTTCGGTCTTTGATCTCCTCCGTGAAGTCCTCGCGATCGATACGCGATCCCATCAGCCGCTCCGCAAGAGCAATAGCATTGACCACGTTGCCGGGATCCACTTCAAACACACGCCGCCGCTCGTTTATGACGATCAAGCTGTTCCCGATCGTCTGCTCCGCGGCGAGCCAACGTTCTCGGAAATTTTGATCTTGTGATCCGATGGCCAAGTTCGTCCGGCGCAAGACCTCGATCGCCTGAGTGGTCTCCCCGTTCGTCGCAAGCAGGTCTGAGAGGGCCACCGCCACCCTGAGGTCACGGGGTGACAACTCATTCGCCAGTCTCCACTGCCGAAGAGCGCCATCACGATCGTTCTTCAAGACGAGCAGGAGACCGTATGCAAATCTGACCTCGGCGGTTCCGAAGCCCATTTCATCACAAGCCCGCGCCGCCAAGTCCAGTGCCTTGTCGCGTTCTCCTGCGATTTGATAGAGCAAAAGCTGGGACTGAATGGTGAATTCCGTCTCACCTTCCAGCACTCTCAGGCGATCGATCCATCTCCGAGCCTTCTCTTCATCTCTCTGATCCAGGCCAAGCGATCGCCGAATCACATATCGAAGAACCGCCGGTGATTTCATGTCGTCATCGATCGCCAGAATCGAATCGTTAAGCCGCTTGGCTTCCGCCACCACGGCCCCTCGCTCCGCCTTGTACTCGGGAGGAATTTCTTGACCGCTGCCGGAGACCATGCTGGTCACCCGAAGGTAATCCTTCAAGTAACCCGCAATCACGACGTCGAGTTCGTCGGGAGAATAGTCCGACCCCACGTCCTGCTCGATGCTGATCCGGGCCAGCGTCCGTGCGCGATCGAGATAACTCGCGGATTCGCTCTCCAGAATCATGGTGGCGGTTCTGTCGTCCGGGTCGAGTTCTCGGAGCTTCTCCGCGAGACCACGAAGGCCCGCCTGGTCCCCCTCGGCGTCGGCGATCCCGATCGACCTCATGATGGCCTGATATCGGACTCGACGGTGGACACTTGGGTCGACTGGCGATCGGTCGAGTATCGAATTGAGAATACGTCGCCGTTCGGCGAGATCACCAGACGCCCGTGCCGCGGAGTCCTCGGCGAGCATTTCCGTTCCGGGGAGAACGGCGCCGGAGCCAACCTGTCCCATGGCTCCGATCGCGGAAACCAACTTCTCAAGAGAGGCGATCGATTCCGCGTCGCCACGTTCTACGGCAAGTTCTTGGGCTTGAATCGCGTACTTCGTTGCCTCCTCAAGCCGCCCCTCCTTCGCCAAGTCGTTCGCAAAGCTCTGGAGAAAGCCTGGTTCCTTCCAGTATTCCGGATACCGGTCCGCCAGCCGCCTCTTGATGCCAGTGACCATGCCGAACTGTTCGGTCTTTAGTGTCGCGAGAATCGCGGCATCGATTTCAGCGAGCGAAAGATTCGCCTCATTCTCGACCCCATTTAAGACCAACTGGTTGTAGGCCGTCACCGCCTTGGCAAAAGCCCCTCGGGCTTCTGCGTTTCGACCTCGTGATTCCAGATTCTCCCCTCGCAGTCTTTCGACGACGAGCACGGCTTTGCTGATTTCCGGATCGTTCTCGGCATCGAATTCCACCTTGAATGCCTCGAACGCTGACTCCACCTCTGCCAGTGCCAGAGACAGATTTTCTTCAGCGAGCTGGTCCCGCGTAGCTTGGTGATCTTCGATCGCCGCATCCAGCACCATCTTTCGAGCGATCGTCTGCATCTTCCTGAAGTAGATCTCGTTGAGATTGACCTTTGATGAGAACGACCCATCGGCGTTCTTCAGTCCTCCCATGGCGCCCCGACTCCTGCCGATCAAATCCTCGGCCATCGCAAGACGAATAGACCTCTTCTCACGCAACCGAATCTCCGCCGGGGTCAGAGAACCCTCCACGTACCGGCCGTCCGCCATGATCTCTGCAAGAGCGAGACGATCGGCCTCGGCCTCATCCTTCGAAACTCTGAGAAGAACATCGAATCGCTTCGCGATGCTGCGAAAATCGTCGGGATCAATCCGATAGATCGCATCTGACAGCGCGATGATGCCGTCCCGAGTCTCAATGTCGCAGGCTCTGGCCAATTCCAAGTCGCGTGAATTCGATGAAGCCAGACCGGCATTCGAAATGAAGATCCTCTGAAGAAGTTCGAGCCGGTCCCGATCCGCCTCTACAAGCGAGTCTGCCGTCGCCAACCGAATCGCTTGAACCAGCGCCGCTATCCGTTGCGGGTCCGGCGGCGCCACGTCACGACCCTTGAGATCTTGATCCCGCAAGCCGATCCTCGCAATCCGAATGTCCCGCTCCAATTCGATCGCTTCAAACTCCCAGGCCGGCCCGGCCGCTTCTCGAGCGGCAGCCAATTGATCGTCAAAGGGTTTGGTGGCTGCGGTGACCTGCAACGACTCCGTGCTTTGCTCGAATGACTGCTCGAGATCGCCGCGGAGCAGGCCGTAATGGTTGCGAATGTTCGCAGGATCAAGCTTGATCAACTCTTCCAAGTCATCTCGATTGGTCTTCCATTCGTTGGAGGAAAGCCTAGATGCATTCCGCCAGGCGACTTCGAGAATCATTCCTTCGAGTATCGCCCTTGTTTCATTGCTCAGGCCTTGAAGGTTGATGAGCGTCGCGATAATCGGCGTCTGAATACCCATTCCTCGCATGATCGGAATGACCTGGTCTCGAATCGCTGCTTCCCGCTCGGCCGAATTCTGGGCGTAGATCGCTTTGTTCGCGAAGAGCGTGAGAATCAACTTCTGGCGGTCAAAGGCATCGACATTGGACCCTGGAACGATCGACTGAACAGCCTCGATCGACTTGTCGATCGGCCGATAGTCGGGGGTCTGATAGGGGTCCTTGCCGAAGGCGCGGAAGTACGATTTCGACGCACTGTCGAACTTCCCATTGGCCATGTAGCCATCACCGGTCGTGATGTGCTTGATCGGATCGTTCCGGTAGATCACCAGGCCGACGACCGTGACCGCAACGAGTAAGACCGCTGCGATGCTCAGGAAGATGGCGAGGAACTTGATGTTGAGTTTCTGCTTGGCCATGGGGGGAATTTTCTCAGAGGTCAGACTGCTGGGGAATCACGGATGGGAGAGATCGAAGCGCCTCGACTGCAATCCAGTCGGGAAGACACTGCGAGAGTTCGGGGACGAGGTCGGGAAGGAAGTCTTCCGCGATCTCAAGAAATTCAGGAATCAAGGTGTCCTGGCTGGGATCGGTGATCTTGCTGCGATAGGACAACTGAACCTTGCAGTAATAGGCGTATTCTTCACTGGGATCGAACGCGAGATTTTTTACCCCACGTGCCGAGGGACTGATTCGACCATTGGCAATGAAGAAGTACCCGCCTATCTGCCGCAACTTCGGGTCAGCGGGATTGGGCTTGAACTCGACCACGGTCATTTGGTAGTCGCCGACGGGAAGATGCACTTGGTCCGTGGCCCCGGTTACCGGGTCGATGATGGGGATCGATTTGTATCGCTCTCCGGACGCGCGGTTGGCGGGGGCGTCGGAAGGTGCTGCGCCCTCGATCTCGACGCTGATCGACTTGATGCCGTCGTGACCAAGGACCCGCTCCCAGCTGTCACCATTCGCCGCCCAGCAACGTTCGGGGACGTGTGGAACATCGTCGATCTGCCCCGTGTAGTACGCGATATGGACATTCAGCCGAGCGTTGCGACGCTCGTAATTTCTTGAGAGGTAGATCGGGGTCCCTAACTCCTCGACCATTTCCGACGAGTACTGATCGTCCTCCCCTTTCTGAGCCCAGCCAGAGAGTCGAACGGGGATCGAATCGAGACTCTCGCGAATGTCGAGCGGTTTCTTCCGAAGGTAGATACCGAGGCTGGCAATCATGATCGGGAACGCCACCATCGCGACGATCATCACGACCAGAAGCGAGGCGTAGGCCGTCTTGACACGTTTGTGAAAACGAATCATGAACCACTCCCCGGTGCCTGTGCCACGGACTTCTTCGATTCGTCCGGGACCTCGATGACCAATCGGCTGACCAGATTCATCAATCCGAGGAAGCACATGAAGGCGGGAACCAGCCAGACAAAGCCAATGAAGGTGTGGAATTGACCAGAGGAGAATCCGGGATCCCAGAGGCTCAGCACGCCAAGTGTCGCCACTCTGAGAACGTTGACGATCACCGCGACGGGAACACCGAGGCCGATCAGCAGAATCCGCTGCCACCAGAATTTCAACCCGACGTAAGCCATCAGCGTGCCCAACGCCATGAAGGCCACCAGCATCCGCATGCCGGAACAGGCCTCCGCCACGTTCAGCGGGATCGGCGGCAAAGGTGCGCCGTTGGCGTCGCTCCCGTCGGGAAAGAGCGTGATCGCATTTCCCGAGATATCGACATCCACGCCCATCAGCACCAGCAGGAGAAAACCGCCACGGGCACTGATGTCCTGCAACCGTTCCGTGATGACGTTGAGTATTCCGTCGGTGTAAGTGGTACCGAACACCACGAGATAAGCGATCGGAAACCAGAGCCACCGCATGGGCCGCCAGCCGAACAAGGTCAGCACGACGCCAACCAGCGTGATCCCGATTCCGACCGCGCGGGCGTTGTGGTGAATCATCAGCCATTTCGGCCCGATGCCGGGCATGGCGGTCAGATAGAAGGCGAGCCCGACGACGACAAGAAAAATGCCCGACCAGGCCGGCTTGAACGGCTGCATCTCTTGCAGTCGCCCTCGATCCCGATACACAAGCCACCCCACGATGGCCGGAACCAGCAGCGTGTGCCCCCAGTCATCCGGCGAGTCGATCGCATATTCAACCTGTGAGGTCAGAAAATAGAAGAACGCACCTGCCAGACACGCGAGCATCACACCGAGGCCGACGTAGAACGTCCGCGGCGATAGGTCTATCGTCCGCTCTCCGTCCATATCGGGGCTCTTTAAAGGTGCGGTGGTCATGTCTCTTGCCATCGGCTCTGGAGGCCGTGGAATTCAATCCAAGCCACCCGAAATCGGTGAGCCGAGACGGCTTCACCTGTGACGCGAGTACCCCTCCGCCGTTGTGGCGGGTTCGCTCGGTTTGAGATTTTTCCAGCAGATCTTCCGAGAAGGTTCTTTCGTCGCACACTCACTGGTTCGTCGTCCTGACCGAGCCGGCCCAGATCAGGTTCTCATCCCCCGGATTCCCGCGGAATTTCGGCGACTCAGAGCCGCGAGAATCAGAGGCCATTGCCGATGTTGGTTGGCGGAGGCCCGAAGACATCGTTACCGAAGTTGCGATCCAGCAAGAAACCGAACCCGTAGGTGAATCGGAATCCATTTCGAATCACCGCGAGCGGGGCCGCGAAGAAATTTGTTCCGATATGAACGTGGTCATCGCTCCGCATGAAGATGTCGGGCTCCGCGCGATTGCGGATGGCGGCGAGATTGATTCTCAAAGTCGCTTCACGATCGGCGCTGATCTTTCGGGTGAAGTCGACTCGTTCGGGAATGGCGATCGGATTGAGTCCGCCGGCGGCAGCGACGAGCCGGCTCAGCGTCAATTTTCCTGCGATCGGCAACTGGTAGACACCAGGACGGATGATCTCGCCGTCGATGTAGACGACGCCGATCTCAGGCGTATCGATGAAGACACGATCGCCGGGTCGAATCACCACGTTCAGATTGCTGTCGCCACGAGCCAGAGCCTGATAGTCGAGTTGGATGATCCGAGTGGCGTAAGGGCTCTCCCGCTTTTCCTCAATTTCCGCGACGGATTCCCGATCAGTGTTCGGCCTGACATTCCCGCCACTCTTCTCAAGCTCCGCGACCTGCTCGGCAGAGAGTCGGACCCACTCCTGACGATCTTCGTCAAAGACGAATGCGTCACCACTCCCCTCCTGAGAAGTTGCGCTTCGAATTCGATCGGTACCAGGTCTTACACGAGGCCCATCGTCGACCGAAACACCCTTGAGGTCGTCAACGTCCACCGGCGGCTCATCGGACTGCCTCATGGCCGAGGGGCTGCCAGTGTTGTCGCCCAGCGCCTCGATCAGGGCATCGATGTCCGACACATCGTCTTCGCCGGTTCCGTCATCGGTTGACCCGGGGACGCCTTCGCCGCGTTCGTATTCCGGACGGACCGCTTCATCGATCGCGACTTCGCGAATGATCAGGATCTTCTGAGTCGTACTGGCCGTGCCTCCCGCAAGCGAGAGCGCGTCCATGATGCGGAAATCTGGTCTGGTGAGGGCATAGATACCGGTTCCAGCCACCGCACCGTAGATCGTGAATTGAAAACTCCGACCGTCTTCGAGGACCACCGTCACCAGTGGATCGGAGATGAGCCCCGTCAGCCGATTGATGATGTCTTCCTGAAGTTCGTCGACCGTGAGGCCGGCGGCCTGGATGTCACCGAGGGTTGGAAGGCGGATGGAGCCTGCCTGATCGATCACCCGCACCGAGACGTCGGTCTGATTCGCGGAGACGAGTTCGTAGATTTCTACTCGAACGACGTCGCCGGGTGCCAGTCGATAGACCAGTTGGTTGGGAACCAGATCTTCCGGGGTCGGCTTCGTGACGTCCGGCGAGAATCCCGATTCCCGCTCAATCACGTCGATGCGAGTGAGAATCGGCATCGACGATGGCGTACTCTCGTAGTAGCCGGTGACGCTGGGATTGAAGAAAGAATCAACCTCGCATCCATTCATGGTGACAGCGGACATCATCAAAAACAGCAACATGACGATTGTTCGCATGATCATTCCAGGACTCTTGTCGTTGGTAAGACTTCGCACGCCGGACTCCATACCTGCCCCGTGGGGCGCGAGGTGAGCAGCACCGCCACTTGCGGTACAAACCCGGTTCGTCCGATTCATCGGCGACCAGACCATGCGGCATTGAGTAAAGACCAACGATTCTCAACCGTTACTTGATTCGGGCGTTCAGAACCAAGGCTCGCTCGAGGATGGCCATTCGCGCTGCGACGCCTCGAGACACCTGTTCGAGGACCAGGCAACGCGCAAGATCTGCGGCGACCTCATCATCCAATTCCACACCCCGATTGATCGGACCCGGATGGAGCACTGGGACCCCTTCCGGTAGCCGGGAAGCCCGACTTGATGTCATTCCGAAGGCCATGCGATAGTCGGATGACACCGATTTTCCAGCGTCGCGTTCGAGTTGGATCCGAAGCATCATGACGGCATCCGCGGACTCCAGCACCGCGTCCAGATCATGAGAAATTTCGATTGTTGGACCAAATTCTGCGAATACCCACGGGACCAGCGATGGCGGACCGACGAGCACCACCGTCGCACCCAATGTCGCGAGCGCGTGAATATTGGAACGAGCGACCCTGCTGTTGAGGATGTCCCCGACGATCAGGATCCGCTTGCCCCGGAGGGACCCGAGATGGGCGAGTAGCGTCGATGCATCGAGCAATCCTTGCGTGGGATGCTCGTGCCGACCGTCTCCGGCGTTGATCGTGGGGACACCGGTGACCCGGGCAACCAGATCCGCTCCCCCGGAATACGACGTCCGGACGACCAATGCACGGACGCCCATCGCGGCGATGTTCGCCGCCGTATCTGTCAGGGATTCGCCTTTTCCGACACTGGAGCCCTGCCCGGTGAGACTCACCGGATGGTGGCCGAGCCGATGCAAGGCCGTCTCGAAACTGCACCGGGTTCGAGTCGAATTTTCGAGGAACAGCAGTCCGACCATCGCACCGGCGTCGGTCTTCGACATGCGCTCGATGCCTTGGGCCACCGGGAGCAGCGATTCTGTCCGATCTAGGAGGGCTGTCAGCGTCGCCGCGTCGAGTCCTCGCAGGGTCAGTAGTGAACGGTTTGAGTCGGTCATTCGGGGTGGCATGCTACCAACCTCGACCGCCGACCTCGGCACGATCATCCCTGGTCGATCGTGCTCCGTGGCACGAGCTGAAACTGAATCGACCGCTCGGTCTCTCGCCGCGTCCCCGGCTCTCGAATGCGGATCTTGAGCATGTAAAGAGCGGAAGAGAGGTCCTCTGAAGGGATCGTGTACCGGATGAGCAGATAGTTGTCCTCGACCGGATAGGCCCTTCTGATCTCCTGACGTTCCCAATCGGTCTGATGGGGAATGGACTGATCGGCGATCTGGTGGAGTTCCAACTGCCACTCCACGGCCCATTCCCACTGGCCGCCCTTGACCTCCGCCCAGTGTTCGCCATCCAAATCGACATAGACGAGGACTTCCTGATTCCGACCGCTCGCAAAGACCCTCGGTAGGAGCTCGTAGTCGCCAGCACCGCGGACCGCACTGCAGAGCTCTGCCACGGCGATGGTGAGCCGGGAGCCTCGCTCCAGACGGCTCAGCAGTTCTTCCAGTTCCTCTACCAAGACCACTCGAGTCGGCTCCCCGGCGTCGAGTCGCGTCCGAACCGCCGCAGAGAACGCCGAGACTTCCTGAAGCATCGATGCCTCGGCGCCGTCAAGATCCTGCTCGGGAAACTCAAAATCACCAAGCGTGGAAGACGTCAGCCCCTTGACCCCCAGAAGTGGAAGAATCGACTCGGCGAGGTGGTACGGAACGGGATCATCGGCCTCGGCAGCCATCTTACGAAGCACCCTCGCGATCTCTTCCAGGTCCGGTCGTGACTCCATCGGCGCAATATTCGCGCTTGTGGAGACAAACTCGGCCGTGACTGGCTCGACCGTCATTTCTTCTGTTGGCCCGGCTGCGTCTTCGGCGACCTGGCTGCGTGCAGGGTCGACTTCGAGCTGCGGAGACCGGACCGGGCTGCCGAAGACCGATGACGGATCGCCGATACCGCCGGCCAAAGACATGAGATCGTCCTCGGACGGGACCGACGCCACGAGTCCGCGGTCAGCGGCGGTCCGATCGTCACCAGAAGTCTGGTTCGCCGAACCCGGCTCGGGCTCGGAGGCGAGTGCCGCAGGCGGAGGCTGGCTGACGGTACCGGTGGCGCATCCGAGGATCGACGCGATCGCCCAGGCTGTCCCCACCAGCCTGGCAACGTTCTTGGTGTCGAAAACGGCTTTTTTTGGGGTCTCGAATGCACCCATCGATGGTGCGACGCCGGTGGCATCGCTGCCAATGCGAGTGAACCTACACATAATCGGCCTCCTGCCGCTTGATTGGCCGTGAACCCATTCAGGCATCCTGCCTCTCAAGGGTGGTTCTGATCACCGGCCGACTCTGGTCTTGCAAAAACGCTGTTGACCTGCACAACCCAAATTCACCGGCACAACCAACGGCGGCGATCGCTCTTTGAGGTCGCCAAGATTGGCGTCCGCACGATCTGATCCGCTCAGTCTATCGGGTCGGCGTTCGTCGCCGGCCTCCACATGTATCGGCCAGAATCACCGCGAAGCCTTCAAGAGTCCGCGTCGAGTTCTGGGATCCCCCACTCTTCAAGGCGAGCTCCATCCCCACCGCCCGATCGAGGAGCTTCGCAGCCTCACGTCCTCCAAGACGACGAGCGGTCGCCAGAACCGGGCTGGAGTCCGGGCCCCAGAGCTTCAGTGCCTTGCTGATCGCCGCGTCCGTCCCGCCGGCCTCGAACTGGCGAGCGCCCTCATGGAGCTTGCGACAAAGATCCACCAAGGCCCAACTGATAACCTGATCTGGAACTCTTGAGATTTCTTTGAGGGCGCGAAAAGTTCGAACCGTCCGGCCCGCGTCGCCTGCGAGGACCACGCTCTGAATCATCCACCCTTGCTCCTCTCGGCTGGGTTCGACCATCTCGCGGACCAGATCGGCGTCAATCACCGGCGGGTCTCCGGAAGCGGCGACCGCAAGCTTCGCCATCTCCATGTCAAGCCGTGCGAGAGACGCCCCGATCCGCTCCACAAGCAATTCGGCCGCATCTCGCTGAATGACCGCCGCGTGCTGCTTCTCCGCTCGCCCCCGACACCACGCGATGGCACCCGAGGCATTCGGCGAGTCGCAGGCCACCACGATGCCGACCTTGGCGATCGCCTTGTCGATCTTGCCCGGTCGCCAGTCTCCGGTCGTTCGAAGGACGAGCGTGGCCTCCTCCATGGTGCACTCTGCGAAGGCCTCAAGTCCGCGCCGATGCGATTCCCGCTTGACGAAGGCGTCCGCATTCTCGAGCACGACCAACTTGTGGGATTGCATCAGCCCGTAACTGCGGAGTTCGTCAAGCAAGGTGGCGAGATCCGTCGACGCGCCTTCGAAGTCGAATCGAGCCGGAGGCCCTCCGTTCGTCGCCTCAAGGCCAGTCTCGATCATCCGCAGGTACTGGGCATGAAGATAGGTCTCCTTGCCCTTGAGCAGGATGATCCGATACCCGGGATCGAATGAAAACGGCTTGGAGGATGCCTTGGCCATACGGTGGAATGGTACCCCGAGCCCGCGGCAAGCCCAACGACGAGTCACCCCGGGGTGACCTGCCGTAGACTTCTGGTGTGTATTCCCTGCTTGTTGCTGAAGGACCGGATGCCGGCGCTCGATTTCCGCTTCCCGAGCGGGAACCGCAGCTCATCGGTCGCTCTACAGAGGCGATCCCGATCCGCGATGACTCCGTGAGTCGACGGCACGCCGAATTGACGCCGGACCAAGGCCGATGGTGGATACGCGATCTCGAGAGCAGCAATGGCACCTTCGTCAACGGCGCACCGGTGCTCGAACGAGTTCCCCTCGGCCCCGGCGATCGAATCCGATGCGGTGATACCGTTCTGGTCCTGATCCACGCGGAGGAGACGCACACCAGCGGTGGAATTCGTGCTGCTGATCCGACCCTGACCACGGTCATCATCCTCCCGGAGGAGAAGCCCTCCTCGATTTCCGATCACCAGCTCCTTCCGCTTCTCCAACTCGCCACAGAAACCGATCCCGCAGCGATGGTCGCCGGACTATGCACCGTGACTTGTGAATTGCTGGGCGCGGAGGCCGCCGCGGTCATCCGCTTGAATAGTCAGGGTGTCGCGATCGGCAGCCCCGTCATCCGAACCGCCGATGGCGAGGAGACCGAGACACCTCTGGAACTCCCGCGCCAGTTGGTTCAGGCAGCGCTCGCGTCCGACCGGCCGCGAATCGCATTGGTTGAAAAGGGGCCTTCTATCATCGCCCTCGCCATCCGTGATTCGGACCTTCCGCCGGCCATCCTCGCCGCAAGCCGCGGGCAAGATCGGCCGTGGCAGGCGGAGGATCTGGACCTCCTCGCCCTGATCGGAAACGTCGGGGCATTGCTTCTCGTGTCGGCGGACCGGATAACCCATGCCAGCCGAACCGAGCGGCTCGCCGCGATGGGTGAGGCGATTGCCGCGTTGAGTCACTCGATCAAGAACATCCTTCAGGGGCTGCGGGGTGGTACCGACGCCGTCGAGCTCGCCCTCAACCGCAATAACGTCGAACTGGCCCGCCAAGGATGGACGATCCTCGCCCGAAATCTCGATCGCATCCTCGCGTTGAGCCTCAACATGCTCGTTTACTCCAAGGACCGCGGCCTCGATCTCGAGTCCAGACGGCCAGGGGACGTGGCACGTGATGCCGTGGAGTTGCTGGCGGCCTCTGCCCTTCGGCGGCAAATCGACCTCGAATGTCGGCCCGACCCCAATGAACCCCCGATTCCGATCGACGCAGACGCCCTTCATCAGGTCATCCTCAATCTCGTGGGGAACGCACTGGATGCCGTCGAAGATCGATCGGGGCGGGTTCTGATCACGACGAGTTTCGATCGTACGCAGGATCAGGTCGCCATCGACGTTCTCGACAATGGGCCGGGAATCTCCGCAGATCGCCGTGACCGCATCTTCGAGCCCTTCTTCTCGACGAAGGGTCAGCGAGGAACGGGACTCGGCCTCGCGGTGGCCCGAAAACTCGTCGAACAGCATCTGGGGACGATCACCCTTCTTGAAGGGAATCACGCCGGAGCGACATTCAGAATCACGCTGCCCGCCTCAAGGTCCGATGAACTCGATGCCGCCGGCACTCGGGGGCCTCGGGCGCTCCCAGATGGAGACCTTGGCGTGACATTCAGCTGAGCCGCCTCGACCGGAATACTCGGTCTCTCGATTCGCCGATCGAGGCACCACGATACGGACCGTCGTATCATCTTCGACCCTCCCCCCCGTCACTCGATTTCGAATGATTCGCACGGATGACCGCATGCCAGACCACTTGAATCCCACCGCTTTTCCGAACCCGTTCGCGGGCATCGACCCTTCCATGATGGCTGGCCTTCAGGGGGCGATGGACCCCCGGAGCCCGATCGCCTCGATCAACTATCAGCGGACCAGGGAGATGTCGATCGATGAACTGCTGCTTGAGAACCGAGTGGTTTTTCTTATCGGCGAGATCAATCAGGCCTCCGCGGCTCGCGTCATGATGCAGATGCTCTACCTCGAGAACCAGAAGCGAGGCCAGGACATCCAGCTGTACATCAACAGTCCGGGCGGCGCCGTCGACGACACCCTCGCGCTCTACGACACCATTCAGTTCATCTCGAGCGAAGTCGCGACGTACTGCATCGGACGAGCCTATTCCGGCGGTTCGGTGCTCCTCGCGGCCGGACAGCAAGGCAAAAGACACATCCTTCCGCATGCCAAGGTGATGATCCATCAGCCTTACGGCGGCGTCACCGGCCAGACCTCGGACATCCAGATCCAGGCCGAGGAGATCGTGAAGGCCAAGCGAACCCTCAACGAGATCCTTGCCCGGCATACCGGCCAGGATGTCGACAAGATCGCCGCCGATGGCGAAAGAGACAAATTCTTCGACGCCAAGCAGGCGTTGGCGTACGGACTCGTCGACGAAGTCGCCGAATTCCCGCCGAACAAGGGGATCAAGTCCCCGGATTCCAAGTGAACCGATGACAGGAGACGACCGACCATGACTTTGGTTCCCATCGTGATTGAAAAGACCGGCCGCGGCGAACGGGCCTACGACATCTACTCGCGGCTGCTCAATGACCGCATCATTTTCTGCGGCGGCCCGGTCGGCGACGAAATGGCCAACCTGGTGGTGGCGCAGCTCCTGTTCCTCGCCAACGAGGACGCGACTGCGGACATCTCGATGTACGTGAACAGCCCAGGGGGCAGCGTGACCTCGGGTCTCGGCATCGTCGACACCATGCGATTCATTCCCAACAACGTCTCGACCTTCGTCATCGGACAGGCCGCATCGATGGGATCCGTGATCGCATGCTCCGGCGCGAAGGGCAAGCGGTTCTGCCTGCCCAACAGCGAGAACCTGATGCACCAGCCGTTGCTCCACGGCGTGCTGGAAGGCCAGGCCACGGATCTGGAGATCGAGGCCCGTCACATCCTCCGGATGCGGGATCAGATCTACCACATCTACCACGAGCAGACCGGCCAGACCGCCGAGAAGGTCGCCAAGGACTGCGAACGGAACAACTGGCTCACGGCCCCGCAGATGGTCGAGTACGGCCTCGCCGACGAGGTTCTCGAGCATCTTCCGAAAAATACCGATGCCAAGAAGGCCGACGGGGACGACTGATTCCCTCCGGCGCGGCATACTGTGCGGACAACCCGGGACTCGACGGGCTGCAACCAGCGGCTCGTCGGTCCCATTTTGGAGCGACCGCACGCCATGACCAGTTCACCGAATGAAGACCTCACCGCCGCGATCGAGAAGTTTGGCAAGGACTATCGGCGGGTTCGCGAGCAAATCGGCCGCGCTGTCGTCGGACATGAGGAGATCGTCGATGGTGTCTTGACCTGCCTCTTCGCCGGCGGCCACGCGCTCCTCGAAGGTGTCCCAGGCCTCGGCAAGACGCTTCTCATTCGCTCGCTCAGCGAAGCATTGCACCTTCAGTTCAATCGCATCCAGTTCACACCCGACCTGATGCCTGCCGATGTCACCGGTACCACGATCGTGGTTGAGAGCGACGGTAATCGCGAGTTCCAGTTCCGCAAGGGACCACTCTTTGCGCAGATCGTGCTCGCAGACGAGATCAACCGGGCGACGCCGAAGACGCAGTCGTCGATGCTTGAAGCGATGCAGGAGAAATCCGTCACCGTCGGTGGCGAGACGCACATTCTCGACAAGCCGTTCTTCGTGATGGCCACGCAGAATCCCGTCGAACAGGAAGGCACCTACCCGCTTCCCGAAGCGCAACTCGACCGGTTCTTCTTCAAACTGCAGGTCGGCTATTCGACCCGCGAACAATTGAGCGAGATTCTCGATCGAACCACGACCGGGTATGAAGCATCGATCGAATCAGTGCTCGATGCACCCACCATTGTCGAACAGCAGAAACTGGTGCGTCGAGTCGGAATCACGCCGACGGTACAGGACTACGCGGTTCGCCTCGTCCTGGCCACCCACCCCGGCGGTCAGTTCGCAACCCCTGACGTGAACCGCTACTTCCGATTCGGCGCCAGCCCCCGCGCGGCCCAGACCCTCGTGCTCGCCGGCAAGGTTCGGGCGCTGCTCGACGGCCGGACCAGCGTCGCTGCCCAGGACATTCGGGAGATTGTGCTTCCCGCACTCCGACATCGCTGCCTCCTGAACTTCGAAGCGGAGGCGGAAGGCGTGAGCACCGATGACGTGATCACCAACATCGTCGAGACGCTTCCCACCGAAGCGGCGATCCAAGCGACCGCCTGATTCCAGCAACGAAGTTCCCTTTCCCCAGAGACCATGCTCATGAAGATCCTCTGCCCCAGAACGGCCGTCGCGATCACCGCATTATCGATTCACGCATCGCTCTCGGGCGATGCCCTCTTGCTGCTTCAGGAAGCCTCGGCCTCGGCAACGGCGGACGCGGCGACGGATTCCCCAGTCGAGACGACCTCGGGATTCCGCGTGGTCGACTACAAGCCCTCAGGCGGTTTCGTCCATGAATTCAGCGCCAACCTCTCCGGCGGCGGATCTGTTTCTGTCGACCGCGCATTCGCGGCGTTCAAAGTCGGCTTTGCCGCCGGCACCGACGTGACGGGAAGCATCGGCGTCGCATGGGGAGGCGACTGGTACGACTTCGACGGCACCTCGGAACTCTCACCCGCTCCGGACACGGCTCCTTGGTCAGACGTCCAGGCAATCGCCTTGCTCGGCCGTGCGACCTGGAAGATCGACGAGCGATGGTCCACAATCGTTGGCCTTGACCTGCGGGTCGCCGGCGAACGGAATGCCGACGCCGGAGATTCGATGACCTATGGCGGCCTCGGCGCTGTCAGCTACGCCTTTAGCCCGAAGTTCTCACTCGGCGCGGGCGCCATCATCTCTTCGCAGATCGAGGATTCAATCCTCGTGATCCCCGCACTCGTCGTGTACTGGCAGGTCACCGACACGGTGTTGATCTCGAATGTGCTCGGCCCCGAGGTGTATCCGACCGGTGCTGGTATCGAAGCCGCGTGGCGGCCGGACGCGAGTCGTGAGGTTGCGATCGGCGGCCGATATGAATCGCGGCGTTTCCGGCTCGACGATGACGGCCCGCTCGTTCGCCAGAAGGGCGTCGGCGAAGACACCGGCTTCCCACTCTGGGCGCGAGCGACCTGGCGTTTCGAGAACGGGATCCGGCTCGACGTGATTGGCGGCGTTTCGCTGTTCAACACTTACCGCCTCGACGATTCGAATGGCAACGAAATCGCGAGCTCCGACGTCGATCCGGCACCGTTCATCGGAGTGTTCGGCAGCTGGCGATTCTGAGGCCGCTGGAGATCA
>CALFOM010000043.1 GCA_937919685.1 uncultured Phycisphaera sp. | reverse complement strand
CATGCATTCCATGCGTCTTGAGTTTGAGGTGCGTTCTCTGTACATCCATGGCATCCATGGCATCCATAGGCATCCATCGCGTCCGATGGTCAAATGGTGGCGTCCAAGAGGGCCGATGCGCGGGGGCAGTTTCTGAGCGGATCGCTCAGAAACATGCCCGATCCAGCAACGGTGAGGGTGGGATTCGAACCCACGGTGACCCGGAGGCCACGCCAGTTTTCAAGACTGGTGCGTTCAACCGCTCCGCCACCTCACCTGGTGACTCCAGCCCTTTCGGGCCGGAGGGGCCATGGTACCGCGGTCCCGCTCGAGTCGTGATCGTCGGTTGTCGCGACTTTGCGGAGGATTCGATCTGGCGTTTCTGACGGCCGATGGGGCATCGGGCCGAGCAGTCACTCGGAACTCGACGCCCGGCCAAAGAGGCGGGAGAGGATGCTGATGCACAGGCCGGCGAACAATGCGATGACCGGTGGTCCCCAAGCGGCGGCGGGAAGACTGCAAGCGACCACGATGCACGCGAGGGCACCGAGGCCGCTGGCCGCCGCCGCGGCGTGTCGGCGGTCTCGAAGTGACATGCGGACGGCCGCGATATTGGTAATGGCGTAGTACGCGAGCACCGCGGCGGCGCTCCCCGACCACGCGGTGAGGATCGAACCGGTGGTGGCCACGATCAGCACCGTGGAGGCCACGACGACGATCGCGATGACCGGCCCGCCCTTCCCGACGCGAGCGAGCGAGGGCGGAAGATCATGTCGCCGCCCCATCGCCAGGACGACCCTCGACAATCCGAGAATCAGGTTCAGCAGCACGCCGCCCATCGCGGCGCAGGCGCCGATCGCGAGGGGGATCACCAACCAGCCGCCACCGCCAGCATCGGCGATGGCAATCAGCGGTCCGTCCGCGGACCTGGCGAGGTCGCCGAATGCAGCGCCGCCTGCGACGTTGGTCGCGGCCAGCCCGACCAAGAGATACAACGCCGCCGAGACCAATACCGTGATCACCACCGCGACGGGAATGGATTTGGCAGGATCGCGGATCTCTTCCCCGAGCGTCGCGATACGGCCGTAGCCGGTGAACGCGACAAAGACCAGCGCCCCGGCATGCAGGAGATTGGTCGAGGTCGGCGGGACGGCCGTCGCGTTCGTCACCGCAGCGAGGGGTTCTGCGCCGAATCCCCAGACGATGAAGCCGAGCAGGGCCGCCATCGCGAGCGACACCAGCACGGTGGTGGCGAGCAGGCTGCAACGCAGCCCAACCATCGCGAGCACCGCCATGGCGAGGATCGGAAGGCCCAGCGCCCAGGTCGGGGGCGACGTCGCCCACATCGATTCCGCGAGATAGCCCGCGATGCCCATCGAGGCCGTCGCGGCGCTGGCACTCTTGGCGGTGAGGAATAACCATCCCGCGCCGACGCCGACGCTCGGATGAAGCTCGCGGTATCCGTATTCGTAGGTCCCACCCGACACCGGGTGCCGGGCCGCGAGTCGAGCCGAGGAGAGGCCGTTCAACATCGCCAGGCCGCCGCCGATCAGCACCGCGACCCAGACCAGATCGTTGACGAGGCCCGCGGCGAGACCGATCGCGATAAACGCGCCGGTTCCCACCATCGATCCCAGGCCGAGCACGATGGCGCCGGGTAGACCGATGGTGCGTTGGAGTTTCTTCTCGCCGGTCATGTCTGTCATGCGCTCCGGAATCGTCAGGTCGTCGAACTCGTCACTCGAGAAGGTCGGCCTTGGCTTCGAGAATGCTTTCCGGATCGAGCAGCTTCGCGACGAGTCCGGTCCAACCCGTCTGATGCATCGCGCCGCAGCCGCGTCCGGTGTCGCCGCAGAAGAACTCGTTGAACGGAAGCAACTCGTTCCATTCCGGAGAATTCAGCCGAGGGTCGTCGCCGAAGATGGGTCGCTTTCCATCGGCATCGGGAAGGAACAGGGCGTTCAATCGATGCCGCAGGAGATTGGCGGCCTGCAGGATGTTGATCCGGTCTCCGCTTCCGGTGGGGACCTCGATGCGGAAGTCCTCGCCGTAATAGTGATGGAACTTCAGCATCGATTCGATCAGGAGGACGTTGAGCGGGAACCAGACCGGGCCACGCCAGTTTGAGTTGCCGCCGAAGAGGCCGGTGTGACTCTCCGCAGGTTCGTAATCGACTTGGAGTTTGCGTCCGGCCAGGTTGAGTAGGAACGGATGCTCGAGGTGTTCTCGGCTAACCGAGCGGATGCCGTTGGGCGAGAACATACGTTCTTCGTCGAAGGCAACCTCGAAGAGGCACTTCATTCGGTGCCCGCGGAGCAGAGAGAGCAGACGCCGTTCGCCGCGTCCGGGCTCGGACCAGCGGCTGACCAGCTTCGCCATCTCGGGCTTTTCCGAAAGCGTGCGCTCGACGGTCTCCTTGAATTCCGGGAGTTGGTCGAGCAATTCTGGTTCGATGGTCTCGACCGCAAGCAGGGGGATGAGCCCGACCAGTGAGAAGATCCGCAACGGATGAATGTCGCCCTTTGGATCGACCAGCGTGTCGAAGTAGAACTCCGA
Source organism: uncultured Phycisphaera sp. (assembly GCA_937919685.1). Lineage (GTDB taxonomy): Bacteria > Planctomycetota > Phycisphaerae > Phycisphaerales > SM1A02 > UBA12014. The sequence continues at coordinate 16,045 of CALFOM010000043.1, read as the reverse complement.
CTGTTCGTCCCAGAGCCCGATTCTGGAATTCGCCACCGAGGTCATCGCGCCGGCGATCTCGAGAAAATGCAGGAAGAACTTGGCCGCGAGATCCTGATACACGGGATCGTGAAGCGAGAGTTCAAGGGCGATCCGCATCATCTTCAACGCGAAAGCCGCCACCCAACTGGTCGCGTCGGCTTGCTGGAGTTTCCATCCGGCGGGAAGGGGGGCGCTGCGATCGAAGGCGCCGATGTTGTCGAGGCCGAGGAAGCCGCCGTCGAAGATGTTGTGACCGTCGGCGTCCTTGCGATTCACCCACCAGGCGAAGTTCAGGAGGAGCCGGTGGAAGACCCGCTTGAGGAACTCCAGATCGCCGTCGCCGCCCGTCGCATGTCGTTCAATCTGGAAGACCCGCCATGCCGCCCACGCATGCACCGGAGGGTTGACGTCGCCGAAGGCCCATTCGTAGGCGGGGAGTTCGCCGTTGGGGTGCATGTAGCGGTCGTCGACGAAGAGCAGAATCTGGTTCTTCGCAAACACGGGATCGATGGTGGCGAAGGTCACCGCCTGGAACGCGCTGTCCCAGGTCGCGTACCACGGATACTCCCAAGCATCGGGCATCGAGAGGATGTCGTGATTGGCGATGTTCCGCCAGTCGTGATTGCGACCAGCCTTGTGACCCCGTGGTGGCGCGGGTTGATCGGGATCACCGTCGAGCCATTGAGAGACGTTGTAGTTGTAAAACTGGCATCCCCAGATCATGCCCGCGTAGGCCTGCCGGAGCACCGCGGCGGCTTCGGGGGATTCGCATTTCTCTTCGTGCGGCGCGTAGAACTGATGGCATTCTTTCTGACGCTTTGCGACCGTCTCGTCGAACGCGTCGGGATCGTCGCCGGCGTCTTGCGGGTCGAGTCGGAGGCGGATCACCGATGATTCGCCGGGGCCGAGGGTCAGGATGTGCTGGAGTCCGGCTTTCGTGCCTCGGCCATCGGGATCGGTGGCGTCTTTCACGCCGTCGACGATCGCGTCGTTGATCGCGTCCTTGGGATGTTCGCAGGTCGACGTGGCCTTGAAGACCCGAGGGAAGTTCGTCTCGTTGTCGCAAAAGTGCGTGGTCGGCGAAGCGTCACTTGCGAAGCGGAATCGTCCGACCTCCGGATGTTCGACGAGAATCGATCCGTCGCCGCGTTCGTCAAGTTGCAACGCCGGTTTCTCGGCGTCTTCGCCCCAGGACCAGGTGTTTCGGAACCAGATCTGCGGGATGACGTGGATCGTCGCGGCTTCAGCACCTCGATTGACCACTTCGATCCGCATCAGAATCTGCTCTTCGGATGACTTCGCGTACTCGACGAATACGTCGAAGTAACGCTGATCGTCGAAGACTCCGGTATCGAGGATCTCGTACTCGCGATCTTCGGCGGTGCGTGCCGCGTTGGTCTCGACGAGGTCCTCGTAGGGGAAGGCGGCGTGGGGATATCGGTAGAGCATCCGCAGGTACGAGCCGGTGGGTGCGGCATCGAGGAAGAAGTACTGCTCCTTGACGTCCTCGCCGTGATTGCCCTGCGAGTTGGTCAGCCCGAAAAGCCGCTCCTTGAGAATCGGATCATGGCCGTTCCACATCGCGAGTCCGAGGCAGACTTGTTGCGTGCGATCACAGAAGCCGGCGATACCATCCTCGCCCCAGCGGTACGCGCGACTGCGGGCGGCGTCATGAGGAAAGGAATCCCATGCGTCGCCATCCGCGGAGTAGTCCTCCCGAACCGTTCCCCACTGTCTTTCGCTCAGCCACGGCCCCCATTTTCGCCAGGGGGACTGCAGGTCCGTGGCCTCGGCGAGGCGGAGGCGTTCGGGATCGGAGAGATGGAGAGCTTCGGCGGAGGTGGTGGGCATGGGGATGAAGATGACTCGTGAGGAGGATCAGGAGAAGATGATGGGGTCGGCGCCGCGTTCGTGGTCGAGGATAAGGCGAAGGCAGGCAAGAATTTCGCCGACGCTCCAAGCCTGGCTGAGGCAGCCGCCGGCGGAATGGGGATGGTCTCCGTCATGCACTTCGCCGATGCCGCCGAGTACGCGTCGGGAGGATTCCTCCACGAATGCAGAGATGATGGACCGAATCGCCTTCGGGTCCTGATGCACTCGGAGATGAGTTCGGACGAACGGGCCGAGCAGCCACGGCCAACTCGTTCCCATGTGGTACGCGGCGTCGCGCTGGGCCTGATCCCCCGCGTAGACCCCCTGATATCTGGTGTCCGCCGGATCGAGGGTACGCAGCCCGACGGGGATTCGCAGCGCGGCATCGCAGGTTGCCAGCACCTGCGATGCACGATCGCCGGTCACCGGCGGATGCGCACAGCCGGTCGCGAAGAGCTGATTCGGCCGTAGTGACCCGTCGAGACCGTGCGGGCCGTCGATCACGTCCGCCAGATATCCGTGGTCATCGAGCCAGAACCGTTCAAAGGACTTTTGGACCTGATCGGCCGACGCGATAAAACTCGCCGCGTCTTCACCGAGCCGACTCGCAAACATCGCCCGCCATCGCAAGGACGAATGAAGCAGCGCGTTGAGTTCGACCGTTTTTCCGCGACGGGGCGTCACGACTTCGTCACCGATCCGGGCATCCATCCAAGTGAGTTGGAGACCCTCCGCCCCCTGATTCAGCAGGCCGTCCGCGGGATCGATTCGGATCCCGTGTCGCGTGCCGGCTCGATAGGCGTCAAGGATCGCATCGATCGAGGGGAGGATGTCGCGGAGAAAGGTGTCAGCCGTCGATTCGTCTTCACTGCGGCTTGCCATCCAGGTTCGCCCGACCGTCTCCACGAAGAGGAGGGCAGCGTCGGCGGTGTTGTATTCCGGCGGTCTCCCATGGCCTGGAAAACGATTCGGGATCATCCCTCCGTCAACGTACTGCGAGAAGGTGTGGAGGATCTCGCGAGCCAGATCGGCTCGCCCGGTCGCGAGACAGACTCCCGGAATCGAGATCATGGTGTCTCGTCCCCAGTCGGCAAACCAGGGATAACCCGCGATAATCGACGCTCCCGTGCCTTCGGCAAGCGGACGCTCGACGATGAAACGATCGGCGGCGGACGCGAGGATGTTGAACAGAGGTGGAACATCTTCTTGGCCGAGCGACGATTCGGCCCGCGCGATGATCGCCTGCTGGCGAGCCGCTTCCTCGGCGAACGGATCTCGTTTTCGAAAGTCGACACCCGATGAGTCGCCGGCGGCGATCTCGATCCGGAGCACATCGCCCGCGCCGAGTTTGGCGGTCACTTCGGCGAGCAGCAGATGGTCGTCGACGTCGTCGTACCCGCGACGGGTCTCGGTATCCAGGTGGTAGCCGCGGTACCAGGTGCCGCCGGGCGTGACCACGCCGCCAGTGATCCTGATCGACAGGTCGATTTCCGTCCCGCCCTGCGGATTGGCAGGGAGCTTCAGATCGAGCTCGGTGTCCGAACTGGCGAGCGTCTCGGCGGACCAGGTCGCGCCGGGAGCGAGAAAATCGGCGAGTCGATTGCCTCCGATCGGTTTGACCGCGAGGGTCACCGGTCGATCGGTCGCTTCGATCCGATACTCCGCGATCACCGCGTCGTGCCCATGCGGCATGACCAGTCGCCGCGAGATCCGGGTCCTTCCGCAGAGCCACTGATGTTCGACGGCGCCTTCGAAGAGTCGACAGCGGATGAGATGACGATGTCCGAAGCCCGAGATTCGATCGTCGTTCCAGACGTCGCTGGTCAGGGTCAGGTCGTTCGAAGTCGGATCGTCCTCGGGGTCTCGGTCGGAGCGCTCGGACCGCTCGGCGGTCCAGAAGTCGGGGAGCCGCTCATCCAGTTTCGCGACTAGAACCGCACGCGTATCCGGTGGTTCGACCGCGGCGGCGAGTACCGCGTGGTACCGCCGATCGAGAATGCCGGCGACGGAACCGCAGGCATAGCCTCCGCGGCCGTTGGTGAGGAGCCATTCATGGGTGCGAGACGCTTCGTCGTCGGCGCAAATCGCAGGCCCCAGATCGAGGGCAGGTCGAGCGTCGAGCAGTCGAGGTGCGGTTTCGTGATGAAGGTGCTGGGGGCCGGGCATGTCGGAGAGTCTCGAAGGAGGCGTTCAGCGGTCGGAAAACGGGAACATCACGGGCATCATCTCCCTTTTCGAGGAGCCTGTGTCACTCCATGGCGGGTGAAGCCTGTTCGATGACCGGGCTTCGAGAGGGAGATCAGCTCAGGATCGGGTGGCCTTGCGGATCGATCTCGAGCGTTCGGCCGTCGGATCGGAGGTCTGACTCGTCGTGGGTCACCAGCAGGACGGCGGTTCCCGCGTTGGCGAGGGTGGTGAAGACGAGATCCCGGATCGACGCCCGACGGCCGCGATCAAGTCCCGAGAACGGTTCGTCCAGCAGCGCCACCGTGGGGCGGCGGGCGAGAATCCGGGCGAGGCAGACCCGCGCCCGCTCGCCTCCGGAGAGCCGGTCGGCTCGAGTTCCGATGAAATCGGCGGCGTCGGCCGCATCGATCGCGGCGGCCACACGATCGTCTCGTTCGGCCCGTTCGATCCTCAGTCCCGAGACCGCCAATTCAACGTTGGCTCGGACATCGAGGTGGTCGTAGAGCGGGAGATTCTGAGCCACCATCGCGACATCACGTCGGCCCGGCGGCAACCGATCGACCCGACGTCCGTCGACCTCAATGGTTCCGTGATCGGCGCGCTCGAGCCCTGCGATGATCGAAATCAGGGTGCTCTTTCCGGAGCCGGAGTCGCCGAGCAGGGTGAGGTGTTCGCCTCGGGAGAGCGACAGATCGATCGGGCCGATGCCGCGACTCGATCGGAATCGGCGCTCGACGCCTCGGAGTGAGAGTGCCGCAGTTCCTGGAATGGCCTCGTCAGATTTCGTTGTTCTCACGAGTGGCTCGCCGGCGGAGGAGTTCGGCATCGATGAACGGTTGAAGGGCGCCGTCGAGCACAGTCTGCGGATTCCCCGCTTCGTGGCCTGTTCGATGGTCCTTGACGCGATTGTCGTAGAGCACGTAGGAACGAATCTGCGTTCCCCAGCCGCGATCGACCTTGCCGCCGGTGGCGGCGTCGAGTTCGGCCTGTCGTCGCTCCTCTTCGATCTGCTCCAGTTTCGCCATGAGGACCTTCATCGCCTGGCGTTTATTCTGAGGCTGATCGCGGAAGGTGCTGGCGACGACCATGATGCCGGTCGGCTTATGGACGATCCGCACCGCACTGGCGACCTTATTCACGTTCTGACCGCCGGGGCCGCTGGAACGAGCGAAGTTGTTGATGTCGAGATCGTTATCGGGGATCACCAGATCGGTTTCTTCGATTTCGGGCGTGACATCGACGGTCACGAAACTCGTCTGCCGCTTCCCCTGCGCGTTGAAGGGGCTCACTCGGGCCAGACGATGGGTGCCGCGTTCGCAGTTCATGTTTCCGAACGCGTATGGCCCCTTAAGGTGGTACGAGACCTCGTTGATTCCCACTTCGGTGCCGTGGGTTCGACTGAGCTCCTCAACCTTCCAGCCCTGCTGTTCCCAGAAGTAGAGGTACATGCGGTCAACGATCTCTGCGAAGTCGTCCGCATCGTTTCCGCCGTCTCCGGCTTGGATCGCGACGAAGCAGTCTCGGTGATCGTGGGGTCCGGAAAGGAGGGACTGGAGTTCGACCTTGTCCATCTCTCGTTCGATCTGGAAGAGCTGTTCGTCCGCTTCCTCGAGGAGTTCGCGGTCGTTCTCCTCCTTGGCGAGCTCGAGGCCGATCTTCGCATCCTCAAAGTTCGCGATCACTTTTTCGAGTGGATCGATCTGCACCTTGATGAGTTTGTAGCGAGCGATGTGCGCTTGAGCGGTTTCCTGGTGGTCCCAGAACCCGTCGACGTTCATCTCTTCCTGAAGGGACTCTCTTTTTGACACTTTGGCGTCGTAGTCAAAGAGAGTCACGGATTGTCAAGATCCGCGCCTCGAGTTCCTCGACCAGCGAGGCATGGGTTTCGTAATGCATCGAAGTATTCTACCACGACGGTGTCGTCGCAGTGATTCGCTGGAACGAGGAAAGGGCTTCTCGAAGAGATCAATCGGCGGCAAGCTTCGCCGCGAGTTCCGCCACGGCTCGACCGACGGATTCGACCTGAGCGTGCTGGTTTGGATCGAGAATTGACCCATTCTCGTGGAAAGCCTTATGACCAGAGGGGATCGCGGCCTGCTGCGGTACCACGACCATGCCGATGTGGCTCAGGATCGCCCTGAGGTGAACGAGTCCTCGAATACCGCCCAACCCGCCGGGGCTGGCGGAGAGGATCCCCGCCACCTTGCCTCGCCATGCGACCAGTGCGGGGTCGTCGGGGAATCGAGGATCGGGACGACTGGTCCAGTCGATCGCGTTCTTGAGCACCGCGGTCAACGAACCGTTGTACTCAGGACTCGCGATGACCACGCCATCGCTCGACTTCAACGCCTCGCGAAGACGGCTCACCCCTTCGGGCATTCCCTCCTCCCCCTCGAGGTCGCTGTCGTAGAGCGGAATATCCAGTTCGCGGAGATCGAGGTGCTCGATCCGCACATCCTCCGATTCGGCAGCTCGCAACGCGACATGGAGCAGTCTCTTGTGGAGTGATTCGCGGCGGGTGCTTCCGGCGATGCCGAGGAGGCGAATGGACATCTTGTCGGTTCCTGAGGGAGATGGTGGGGGAGTTGGGAAGATTGGTAGATTACGCTTCATATGAAATGCTCCGCCCGAGTTCGTTCCCTTCGAGGATCCGCCACGCTCGCCGTCACCGCCAGGGCCAAGGCCCTCCGCGCTGAAGGTCGGGACGTCATCGATTTCGGAGCTGGCGAGCCAGACTTCGACACGCCTGATTTCGTGAAGCAGGCTGCCTTCGATTCACTGAATGCCGGCCATACGAAATATGCGCCGACGCCGGGCACCCCCGATCTCCGCAACGCAATCGCGAAGCGGATGCGGGAGCACAACGGGATCGCTTGTGAGGCGGAGCACGTCGTGGTCACCGTCGGCGCCAAGCATGCTGCCTATGAGGTCATGCAGTGTTTGGTCGATCCCGGCGACGAGGTCGTGATCATCACGCCGGCGTGGCTGAGCTATCGACCGATGATCGAACTCGCCGGAGGCACCGTCGTCGAATGCGCTGCCCTCATTGAGCAGGGCTTCAAGACCAACCCAGATGCGCTTCGTGCTGCCATGACCGATCGGACCGTGGCTGTGATCCTCAACAGCCCGTGCAACCCGACCGGGGTCTGTTATTTGCGGGACGAACTGACCGCGTTGGCGATGGTCATCGCGGAACATCCGACGGCGACGCTCATCTCGGACGAGATCTACGAGGATCTTGTGTATCCCGAGATCTCCGCCGACGCGGCACCGTTCAGCCCCGGATCGCTCCCGGAACTCGCGGCGCGAACCGTCACGCTCAACGGGCTCAGCAAGTCGATGGCGATGACCGGCTGGCGAATCGGCTGGGCGGTGGCACCCGGAAATGGCGGTGAAGTCGCCAAAGCAATGATCCGGCTTCAGAGCCAGATGACCAGTGGCATCGCGACCTTCCTCATGCCCGCGGCGGTCAAGGCGATCGAGCAGCAGTCGGAAACGAGCACGGCGATGCGAACGGTCTTTGTCGAGCGGGCCAGACTGGTCGCGGAACTCCTTGGCGGAATCGATCGATTCAATACCGTTCCACCCAGCGGCGCGTTCTACGCCTTCCCCGACATCTCGCAGTGCTTCGGTCTGGTATCGCCGGCGGGTCGCAGGATCGACTCGGCCGGGGCGTTCGCGGAGGCGATCCTCGAGGAGAAGGAGGTCGCGGTGGTTCCCGGCGAGGACTTCGGTGAGATCGCTCGAAATCACATCCGGCTGAGTTTCGCCTGTAGCGAGGATCAGATCCGAGTCGGCGTGGGCCGGATCGCCGACTGGGTCGGTTCACTTTCCTGAACGTCTGGCATCTGCATTCCCGTCGGTCGACAAGGACGGCGCGGGATGCCACGATGGGTTCATGAATCAAACGCCCATCGGACTCGGCCCCGCCATCTCGTTCATCACGCTGGGGGTCATCGATCTCGCGAGAAGCCGAGCCTTCTACGAGGCGATGGGGCTTCAGGCACATTCACGCAGCAATTCGTACGTGGTGTTCTTCGATGTGGGCGGCCAGGTGCTCGCGTTGTTTCCCCGTGAGTCGCTGGCGGAGGATGCGGCGAGCGTGCCGGGCTCGACCGAGGCGACGATCACCATGTCGCTGGCGCAGAACGTCTCATCCGAAGCGGATGTCAGCACGTTGCTTCAGCGAGCGGTGAGTGCCGGAGGGACCCTGCTCCGGGAACCATCGTCGCCACCGTGGGGCGGAATCCGTGGTTACTTCGCAGATCCCGATGGCTTCGCCTGGGAAGTCGCCTGGAATCCCGGGGTCTCCATCGACGCCGAGGGGCGAGTCGCGATTCGCGAGGAGGCCTGACCGGCCTCGATCAGCTGGCGCCGATCGAAACATCGACGGGCTGCGGTGCAGGCTGGAAGTTCGGTTGCACCGCGATTTGGAGCGGGAGCCGTTTTCCGTCGGGGTCGCGGGGAAGGTTGTCGTTGTCGATGATTTTCTGGATTGCCATGATTCCGTCGATCAGCATCTCGGGACGCGGCGGGCAGCCGGGCACGTAGACATCGACGGGAATGAACTGGTCGACGCCTTGGACCACGGCGTACGTGTCGAAGACACCACCAGTCGAGGCGCAGGCGCCCATGGAGATGACCCATTTCGGTTCGGCCATCTGCATGTAGATTCGCTGGAGCACGGGCAGCGTCTTGATCGACACTCGGCCGGCGACGATCAGGAGGTCGCTCTGTCGCGGACTGAATCGCATGACCTCGGCCCCGAATCGGGCGAGGTCGAATCGACTGCATGCGGTCGCCATCAACTCGATGCCGCAGCAGGCGGTCGCGAACGGCATGGGCCAGACGCTCGACCGTCGGGCCCAGTTGGAGATCCGATGGAACTGCGTGGTGAGGATGCTGTCGGTGGGGAGAGCGGCTTCGATACCCATGGTGCTGTTCTCGAATCTCGATGAAGGAATGGTCGGTCGGTGAGTGGGGCTTCGGTCTAAAGTCAGGAACGGGATTCGTCAGTCGACGAAGGTGGTTCCGATGTACGTCCTCTTCTTGACCTGGAAGAGCTCCTCGTTGCCTGTTTTTACGTTGGCTTCATGAACCTCGCCGGTGAATCCGGGCGCGTTCTTGACGCCCACCACCCGCTTGTAACAACCACCGCAGACGGTGAGCATCGCGGTGGCGAGAAGGAGTGTGAGATGACAACGGCGGACGGACATAGGGTGCTTCCAGACTCGGATCGCCAAGGATCGCCGTCTTCCCCGAAGTCCCCGAACCGGTCGGGAGTCAACGGAGGAGTTCGGCAAGTCGCCGTTCCGAGACCACTATCGTATATCGCCCATCGAGTTGGAGCATCCTCAGAACCTCAAGCATTCTTCGGGAAGCATGAAGATGGGGCACCGTTCCCTTTTCCTCGGCCAATCGAGCGAGTTCCAGAAGGAGGCCGATGGCCATGCTGGAGGGGACCGAAACCGTCGAGAGATCAACGAGAAGCCGTTTCGGGGAAGATTTTCGATCTCTAAATTCCGCGGCGACCAGTCCGACGATGGCGGCCGCTTCCTCCCGGTCGATTCCGGGTCCGAGGGGTCGGACGAGGATGGCATTCGGGCCGAGGCGCATCTCCGCGGCCGCATTCTGTTCGTTCTGCCAGTTCGAGGTGATCGAGGGGACAGAGAGTTCGAACGGCTTGTTCTGGTTCAAGTACTGCATTCTCGAACCGTCGAATATGTCCGCAGAAATGGCATCTGCAGCGCCAATCCTCGATGAGATCCCGGCCCGCCTGTGCGGGACAATCGGATCATGACGCGTCGATTCAGGATTCTCGGACTCTCAGTCGGCGATCACCACTGGGACGAGCCGGAGCGACTCCGCACCGTCGAATACCTTGGCTCGCCGACGATCCTCGCCATCGAAATCGAAGCGATACCCGCCGATCTTCTCGATCCCCATTGGAAGCTCGAGGATGGCAGGCCTGATCGAGACGGTCGTCGCGGCAGGAAGTCGCCAGATGCTCGATCGGCCGAGTCGGATGATCGCCCCACCGGATGCGGGAGACGGGCGACCGGCGGTCCGGCGCTCACCGCCGACCACGAGAATCCCTGATCCGCTCCGTCGAAGTGACGCGTCGGCGATGCCCCCCTCGATCGGGAGGAGCGGTCCGGCGGTCACGGTCTGGGTCGATGAATCCAGAATCCAGGTGCGTCGTTCGCTCTCTCCATCGAGTTCGCCACCGACCAGAAGGACTCGGCCGGTCGCGATGGTGATCAAGGTCGAATCTCGAAGCGCAGGGAGATGGGCGGTGGTCCATGCCATCGATTTCGGCGCCGGCGCTGCCGAACCCCTGGGGGGAATATCGATCGTCTCGATGCCGCTCGCGGTGGGGTCGACCTGGCCGCCGGCCACAATCACCACGTGTTCGCTCACCACCGCCACTGCGGCATGCCGCCGCATCGTGCGGAGTGGGCTGGGAACGGACCATCGTTCGTTGGCCGGATCAAAGATCGACATCTCGTCACGGTGAACAAGAAGAACCCGGCCGTCCGCGAGCCGGGTCGCCGAATGACCTTCGAGGCCGTCGGGGTCGGTAAGGATGAACGGGACTGGAATCACGCGTCGATTCTGCGGGCGCAATGGCTCACAGATCTCGGAATTGGCAAGCCAGGTTCGCTCTGTCGGGAGACGGCCCGTCCAGCCTCCGATCACCAACAGGCGATCATCATCGAGTGCGACGACGGTCGCGCTGGCACGAGGGACCAGGAGGGAACAACCCACCGGCTCCCAGCCGCGTCGCGGGTCACGAACCTGCACGGCTGGAGTGGCACGGAGATCAGCGGTGAAACCACCCAGGAGGATCCCGCGTCCGTCCAACATCGTTGCGGCTGCTTCCGCGACCGCGATCCGGGGCGGATTCTCGCGGCGCCACGCCGCCGGGTGGATCCGCACGTCTGCCGCCGCGGCGGGGGGTGGATCTCCGATGTCCCCAACGGCCGCGGGCGACTGTAGAAGCACCGCCGCCGCGATCATGCCGGTGGTCTTGATTCGGAATCGAGAGATCATCTTCTCTCGGGTATCGGACCGCTTGTCGTCACACTTGAACCGGTTTGCTTGGGATCAGTTCAATACCGGCCTCTGACCATGAATCCCGTGATCGATCCGGTCGATCCAGCGTTCATGCGAATCGCATTTCTCATATTGCTCATGGCTGCCGGTGCATTCCGATTGGTTTCGCCGCCGGTTCAGGACTCCGAGGCCGGCCCACCGATCGAGATTCGCTTTCAAGGCGGATCGGATCACGATCTCGAGTCACGAATCAGCCACATCTTGGGCCGGTATCCGAATATGAAGCGGCATCGGACCACTCGTTTCGAGATCTTGTCGGACATGCCCAGCGAAGACGCGGCACTTCACGGACGCCTTCTGGAACGAACGGCCCACGCGGTCGAGGACTTCTGTCGTCGGTTGCACATGCCGTTGCCGGATACCGCGGGTCACGGACGTGGCCGCCATCTGGTGATCGCGTTCACGTCAAGAGTCGACTTCCTTTCATTCGCCGGGTGGAGTGACGAGATCCACGCTCGATGGCTTGCGGGATACTTCTCGCCGGTCAACGAACACATGGTGTACCACCATGCCGGAGACAATCCGGCGGTTCGGCGAGTCTCGGATCGCCTCGCTCAGTTCGAGGCTCGAGGTGAATCGGTCGACCCGGCGCAGATTGCCGCGATCGAAAAATTCGTCGATCATCAGACGGCGTCGGTGGTGATTCACGAAGCGGTGCACATGCTTCTGCATCAACACGAGATCCTCACCGCTTCCAAGCGGAGCCCGATCTGGCTGGTCGAAGGACTGGCGGGAAGTTTCGAACCGCGGGCGGCGACGGAGCGATTCGGCCCGAACCGACGAGAGAACGGGCGGACACAAGAATTTCGTCGCCACCTCGCGGAGGGACGCGTTCCATCAATCGCGTCGCTGCTCGAAGCCGCGACCACACCGTCCGAGGACCTGGACCGGCAGTCGTTTTATGACGGTTCAGCGGTCCTCTGCAGTTGGTTGGTCAGGAACGAACCCGAGGGCATGGCCGACTACATTCGCGGGCGAAAATGGAATCACACGTCCAGCGTGGGCGAAGGCGAAGCCGACGGGCAAGCCGCCTTCGAGGCATCCTTCGGCGCGATCGACACGCTGGAGCGTCGGTGGCTCGAGGCGGAACGGGCCGCTGCGGGCCTTCCCAGATTCTGAATCAGCTTTGACGTGGGTCCTCGACGCTCAAGTGGACGTCATTTCCCGACCCGTCGGAGTCATCGGCGATTCGGATGCATCCTTCTGCAAATCGAATTCGACGGTGCGTTCCACCTCAAGGGTGCCGGAGTACCGGCGATCATGCGGGTTGATGCTGGCCACCGTTTTCGGAGGCGTCGCATCGAAGGGTTCGTGCAGGATCGTCGACGATGGTGTGGCCGCGTCCGCGGATGCCGCGTCGAATTCTTGGGCGAGCCGGCGGAGGACGTCGGCGATCGACTCGATGGCGGCACTGGCGGTCGGTCCCTCGTTCGAATGAACGATCTTCGCCTCCGATATCGTCGCGCGAAGCAATTGCTCCATGCCAGCCGCTCCTTCCACCGCGTCAGCCAGTGAGGCCGCGGCGGCGGCGACCGCGGACAGGTCGTCGCGGAAGTCTGTTCTGATGGAAGAGGCCGCTTCGATCATGCGGGTGAGATTGGAAGTCGATTCCTCGATCTGCGAGTTCGAGGTCGGACCGTTGGTCAAACGCGGTTCCACAGAAAGCGAACCGCTGGCCATGGGAACTCGAGTGAGTGACTGGAACTCCGCAAGCCGGTTCGTGAGTTTCGAGGTCGCCTGATCGGCGAGGCGAGCGGCTTCTTCCTGCTGCTGGATGATCTGCTCGGCTCGATTCAACTGAAGATCGAGGGCTTCCAGCATCCGGACACCGATCCGGAGTTCTTCACGAAGGGCTTCGCGGGTTTCGACGGGGGCGGGTTCACTGGAGGCTGGGGTCGACACGGTATTGAGGTCCTTCTCAGGCAGAGAAATCGGCATCGTTCCCGGCAGATCGCGGGGGCGAATGGTGGGAGGTCCTTCATCTCGGAGGTCTGTTCGACCCGGGCCGATGGAGGACCAGATGTCGGTCATCAGGGACTCCGGGGCCATCGTCTCCGATGGAGGCAGTCCTGAGGCATCACCCTGTGGAATCGTGGCGTCGTCCAACGGCATGCTGGTCTCCGACCGATCGGGTTCTCGCAGCTCCCGGATCCGCCGGGAGGCTACTGGAATGAGAAGCCGTGCAAGGCATAGAAACTCGGTCAGTCAGAACAAGGCCTGGCCGACCACTTCCTTTTGTCATTTCGGCCGATTTATCGCCCCTTCTCCAGAATCAGGTGGCTCCCGAGGAAGAACCCGGTCTTTGGACCACGCTGAGGCTCAATCCGGCCACGGCAGCCCGTTGCGCATCGCGAAGTCGTTCGAAGAGGGGGTCCACATTTGGCGTTTTCTCGTCGGCGAACGCGAATCCGATGGTCAGGATGGTCGCCAGATCGATCTGATCGGCCGGTCGGGCGAGCGTGTACCCGTCGATTTGCTGGAGCCGAGCGACGATGCCCGCACGCTCAAGTCGGTCGAGCATGGCTCGAACCAGAAGCAGTTCGAGTTTCAATTCGCGGGATATCTCGTCCGCTTGGGCCGGTCGCCCCTTGTCAAAGGAGGTGGCCACAAGTTGGACCACCCGAATGGCGATCGCCGGATCCACGAGGCCGTCTTCTTCGTCGACGCGAGCGAGGATCTCGATATCCCGTCCGCGGAGAGTCTGGATGATCGCCGAGACCTCGAGACCGAGGAGGACGAACATCCACATCAGGTACATCCAGAACATGAAGAGCGGAATGAGGCCGAGCGAGCCGTAGAGCTTGTTGAGCGTGAGCGCATGTGCGGTGTAGATGCCCAGCAGGTTCTTCGCCGCTTCGATCAAGATCGCTGCCGTGAATGCACCAATCATGGCAGGTCGGACCTCGACGGTCGTGTTCGGGACCCACATATAGGTCATCACCAAGAGCAGCCAGAGAATGAGCGTGCCGGTGACGAAGCGGAGGCTGACGGTGAGCCAGGACCACTCGGGGAGCGAGGATTCGAAGGAATCGAAGAGGCTGGTGAGAAATGGAACGGCACCGATGAGCACTGCGGGAAACGTCAGTAGAAACCAGTAGATCATCAGGCGACGAAGCCAGGAACGTCCTTTGGGCGCCCGATAGATCCGATTGAAGCCTTCCTCGATTGTCACGAGGACCCAGATCGCCGAAAACGCGACGATGATGAACCCGACCCAGCCGAGGGTCGACAGGTCGACGCTGGATGCATTTGCCACGAGCCCCTGGAACCAGGTCCCGAGGTCTTGGGCCTTCTCCGTCTCCGAGCCGCCGAGCGTCACGTCAGCGAGGCCGAGTTCGGAGATCAGGCCCCCGACGAAGGTTGGAAAATCATCGCGAAGGAAGCTTCTGGCGATCACCGTGGCGACCACCAGCATCGGAACGAGGCCCAGCAGCACTCGGAATGCCAGTGCGGCCGCTAGGACGGGAGCCCGGTCTTCAGAGAGGTGCCGGTTGCAGTATCGGAGGACTTCGAGCCAGCGGCGGATGGTTCGCTGCATCGCGGTCAACTGGCCGATTGGCTGGGTCACGGCGAGTCGGAGCCATTCCAGAGCATTGCGGAGGGTATTGAGCATCGGAGAGGGGTCCTGCAGCGGGGGTCAAGAGCGAGGCCGGGTTCCGTGATTCGTTCGAAGACGGTGACCTCTGTAGAATGATCGGAATGCCGACACCAAACGCCAGAAAGAAGCCCGAATCCAATCCCAAAGTCCGAATTCAGCGAGTTCTCGCCGAAGCGGGGGTTGCCTCTCGCCGCGCCTGCGAGGCTCTCGTCGAGGAGGGGGCAGTCAGCGTGAACGGTCGGGTGGTGCAGGGACTTCCCAGCTTCGTCGATCCGGAGTCGGACAACATCCAAGTGAACGGGCGGCGGATTCAAAAGCCGCGTCGACACTATTACATCATGTTGTTTAAGCCGCGAGGTTTCGTCTGCACGGCCAGCGATCCCGAGGGCCGGAAGCTGGCGCTCGATCTTGTCGATCATCCGTCGGGAGTACGGCTCTTTTCGGTCGGTCGACTCGACATTGACAGTTCCGGTCTTCTCCTGCTCACCGATGACGGTGACTTAACGAATCGACTGACCCATCCGAGCTACGAAGTCCACAAGGGCTACGACGTGAGCGTTCGAGGCCGGGTGGAGGAAGAAGAGATCGAGACGCTCCGCAAGGGGATGTATCTCAGCGATCGGAAGAAGGGGTCGGCGACCCGCACCGCGGAATCCGGGGTCACCGTGGTGCGCCGCGACCGGGATCGAACCCGGCTCTACATCGAACTCCGCGAAGGCCGCAACCGCCAGATCCGAAGGCTGATGGAACGCATCGGGCATCCGGTGAAGAAGTTGCGTCGTGTTCGATTCGGTCCCCTGAAATTGAAGGGACTCGCCGTTGGAGAATGGCGGGAACTCACTCCTGTGGAACTCGGAACCCTGCGGCGAGCATCGACGGCTGAGGCTCGTCGGGTGATTCATCGAGCCGTGGTCGAGAAGCGCAAGAAGGCGAAGCGGAAGAAGACCGGCGAAGTGACCGTCATGGGAAGGCCGCTGAAGGCAGACCCCGTCAAACGAGCCGGGAAGACTGCGACGTCGCGATCCAGTAGAGGAAACCCCAGTTCGCGATCCAGTGGAGGAAAGCCCAGTTCGCGAGCCAGCGGAGGAAAGCCCAGTTCGCGAGCCAGCGGAGGAAAGCCCAGTGCGCGATCCAGTGGAGGAAAGCCCAGTGCGCGATCCAGTGGAGGAAAGCCCAGTGCGCGATCCAGTGGAGGGAAGCCCAGTTCGCGAGCCAGCGGAGGAAAGCCCAGTGCGCGATCCAGTGGAGGAA
>CALFOM010000042.1 GCA_937919685.1 uncultured Phycisphaera sp. | reverse complement strand
CGGAGACCACGGAGAACGTGGAGGAACTGGTCGAACTTGATCTTCTCCTGACTCCGATTTCCAACAGCACCGTTCGCGATCTCGTGTATCGCGCGACTCAGCGTCGTCGATCGGCTCTGGTCGACGAATGGTCCGATGGTCGACTCGGCTACACACACATCCGTGGCATGAATCAGCCGTCATTGGATGAGTTCGAACGCGACATCTTCGCCGCGGCGGAGGGCCGGGAAGGTCTCATCATCGATGTTCGTGACAACGGCGGCGGATGGACGACGGATCGACTGCTGGCGTCCATCATGGCCCGGCCGCACGCCTACACCGTCCCACGAGGTGCGGATCCAGCGATCACCGGGGGCTACCCGCAGGATCGACTCTACATTCAGCGATTCATGCTTCCCATGAACATGCTCTGCAATGAGAAGAGCTACTCGAACGCGGAGATCATCTCCCATGCCTTCAAGACGCTCCAACGCGGGACTCTGGTCGGCCAACGGACGCACGGGAGTGTCATCTCCACCGGAGGAACCTCGTTGATCGATGGAACTTCGGTACGACTTCCCTTCCGCGGGTGGTATCTCGAGAGCGGCGAGGACATGGAGAACAATGGCGCCATCCCCGACATCGTGGTGGAGCAGACCCCCGAGGACGAAGTCGCGGGAATCGATGCGCAGCTCAAGGCAGCGGTCGAAGATCTGCTCGCCCGGCTCGATGAAACCTCACCGTGACGTCCATCAAGCAATGGATCTGCAACGGTTTTGTCGCGGTGATGCTCTTCGCGACCAGTGTGTTTTTCTGATGTGGAGGCAAGGAGTCCTTAAGATGCGAGAGACTGCTGCGACGGATCGGAATGAAGAGCGCGTCGCGAAGATGGCGGCCGACTGGCAATGGAATCATCGACTGCTCGTGGTCGCGGCGGATCCGGGCTCTGAGGACTTTGATCTGCAATTGTCGGTCATCGCCGAGGGGGGGTCCGAGTGGCTTGATCGGGATCTCCTTCTGATCATGCTCGCAAACGAGGAAGGCTGGATCATCGACGACCCCGCCGCGCCTCGATCTGAGTGGCGCCATCTCTCGGTCGGGGAAGCTGCAGCATTCCGTATTCGCTACGGTCTCACCGGAACGAGATTCGAGGCGGCGCTCGTCGGCAAAGACGGCGGGGTGAAGTCGCGTTATCTCGAAATCGTTACTCCGGCCGCGATTTTCCCTTTCATTGACGCGATGCCCATGCGGATGGACGAGATCCGGGAGGACTCAGAATGATCGGTACCCGTTTGCTCACTGGTTTTCTCACTGGTTTTATTGTTCTGGTCCTGACGACAACCGGAGCCGCGGCATTCGCGCAGGATGATCTCCGTGTTTCGACGACGGCGGGAATCAACCTTCCAGATCGTCCTGACATGCTTCTGATTCTGATCGACGATCTTGGGTGTCGGGATCTCGCGTGCGAAGGTCACGCGACGCACCAGACGCCGAACATCGATGCGCTTCGGGCGCAGAGCATTCGATTCACCCACGCAGGATGCAATGGCCCCAACTGTTCCCCGAGCCGGGCCGCATTGGTTACGGCCCGCCACGGGAGTCGCACCGACGTGCACACGGTTGGAAACGCGAACCGGGGAAAGGCGGCTGATCGACGGCTGAATTCGCCGAAGAACGGAGTCCGCATCCGTGAAGACGAGCGAACGATCGCGGAGACCCTCGGATCGGCGGGCTATCGAACCGGATTCGTCGGAAAATGGCACGTGAGCGTCGACCCCACCACCCAAGGATTCGATCGCAATATCGCTGGGAACAAGGCCGGTCATCCCAAGTCGTATTTCCCGCCGTACCGAAATGCGGACCTCAAGGACGGGCCAGAGGGCGAGTATTTGATCGATCGGCTGGCCGCCGAGACGGTCGACATGATCGATTCGTTCGAGGCGGACTCCGAGGAGGACGGGCGACCCTGGTTCGTGATGTACGCACCGTATGCGGTTCACTCGCCGATTCAGGCGGACGCGGAATCATTGGCGGCGATGAAGGTTCGACATCCCGAGATGAACGAACGGGCGGCCCGCTACGCCGTCATGGTTGAGGCGACCGATCGGGCGGTCGGGTCGATCCTGGCCGCCATTGATCCCGAACGCACGGTCGTGTGCTTCGCCAGCGACAACGGCGGTCTTCAGCCGATCACCGACATGTCGCCGTGGCGAGGTGGGAAGGGCATGCTTTACGAAGGTGGCGTGCGAACGCCGCTATACGTCCGGGTGCCGGGACTTCCCGCGGGCGCTATCGAGACGCCGGTGCAGTTGTTCGATGTTCATCCGACGCTGGTCGAACTCGCCGGGGCCGCGATGCCCGTCGATCGTCCGATTGACGCCGTTTCGCTCGTGCCGGCGCTCCGCGGCGATCCTCTGGATCGCGGGCCGCTCTTCTGGCACTTCCCCGCGTATCTCGAAGGGCACGATTCCGAGAGCCATGATCCCGAACGGCCGTACCGTTCCACGCCGAGTGGTGCGATTCGCGAGGGGCGATGGAAACTCATCGAATGGTTCGAGGATGGCGATGTCGAGCTCTTCGACCTCGAATCCGATCCGGCGGAGCGAGTTGATCGGAGTGAGACCGAACCGGAACTCCGTGACGCGATGCTCGGCAGGCTTGCAGCGTGGCGACTCCGGATGGGTTCTGCGATGCCGACGCCGATCGTGGTCGCTCCGCCCGCGTCGATTGCGAACTGATCGTCCCGGAGCGCGAAGCTTCACCAGTCGCCGGCGTACTCGGTTCCGAACGGACCGGCCTTGAGCGAGGTCAACTCGTGGAGGCGTTTCGCGATCTGCCGAAGATGAAGATCGTCGTGCGCGCACCATGCAGCGAGGATGTCTCCGGCTCGAATGGTTCCGAATGCCGGCTGCGTCTTCTCGATGTGGAAGTCTTTGGCGGTGACCGTTCGCAACCAGTTGGTTTCGATCCGACGAACGGCTTTGAACTCACGCAGCATGGTCTGAAGATCACGTTCGCGATACTGGCGTTCCCGCGCCGCTGCACTCGGGTCGATTCCCGGCCAATCCGCGTCCGGTGCTTCGAGTGTCATTCGGAGTCGCGTGCCGAAGTCGTCGAGATCCTCATCGACGAGATGGCAGATGATTTCGAGAACGGACCAGTCCGATTCCGAAGGACGCCAGCGAGCATCTTCATGACTCAGATCAGCAAGAAGCACTCCGAGCGAATCGGGGATGCATTCGAGCCGGTCGATCATCCAGAGGACGTCCATGGCTTGAATTGAACCATGGTGAGGCGAGGCATGTCATTGAGGTGCCGATTCTGAGCTTGAATCACGCTTGAGCGGCAGGTTCCGGCTCATTCATCATCGTCGCCCTCGTCGGATGCCCCGGCCTCCGGCGGAGGTTGTGATGCCGCCATGGCGACGTCATCGAGCTCGGCGAGACGGGCGCGAGCGGCGTCGGCGACCGAGTCGTAGATACTCGCGAGAAGTCCAACCAGCGGAAAGCGGCCATTGAGTGGTGCGTTTCCTAGGCGGCGGAGCAGCGCCTGCGGGGCGTGTTCGATCCGGCGCTCGCGTTTGAAGGCATCAAGTCCGGGTCCGGGACTCCAGAACGTCTCGAGTGATTCTTCTACGGGGGGAAGATCGCGAACCGAGGCCGCGGTTCCGGGGATTGGATGAGCTCGGCTCACGCCGCTGGTCGCGAGCAGTCTCGCTTCCTGCAGTCGTTCGAGGAATCGCGGTCCAAAGAGTCCACGGAGCGTGAGGATCATCAATGGATCCCCATCCATTCGTTCCGCCGTCAGGTACGTGGCGGTGGCCACATGTCGGCATTTTGGATGTCCGCAGTTGCAGGTGAAGTGAATATGTTCGGGTTCGGGGAGAAGCGTGAGGCCCGCGGCGGCGAAGGGTTCCGCGATCTCCGGCGAGACATCACCGGAGAGGAGCTTTGCCGTGAAACGGGCTTCGCGGGCCATCGAGTTGACGATCCGGTCCCAGTCGTCTCGGCTGATCGGGTCGAATTCGATGCAGAGTTCGTGCGGTCGCGCCGACACGTCCTGCACCGTCGCGGTGATTCGAGCAGGTTCGAGGTTGAGAAGGACGGTCTGGCCCTTGCGGGCGAAGTCGAGGCCTTCGGAGCGAGTGTCGTCATCGAAGCCATAGAGCACTCTCTCCAGCCAAGGGCCTGCGGGCCAGTTGAACACGATTTCCTCGTCCTTCGAGCGAAGGCGAAGGCCGTTTCGAACCTTCCGAGGTGTGTCGTCCCGGCGTCGAAATCCTTCGTCGCGGCTGGTGATCATGAGTCATCCTCCCCGACCCCGGTCTCGCGGAGTGCGAGCACGTCGCGCAACTGATTGGAACTGAGCTCGGTCAACCAAGACTCGCCGGCGCCGATGATTCGGCGAGCGAGGTCCGTCTTCTGCTCGATCATCTGGTCGATCCGTTCCTCGAGCGTGCCTGACGTGATCATCTTGTGGACATTCACGGTTCGCGTCTGGCCGATCCTGAAGGCCCGGTCGGTGGCCTGATTCTCGACCGCGGGGTTCCACCAGCGGTCGAAGTGGATCACGTGATTCGCGCTGGTCAGGTTGACGCCTACACCGCCGGCCTTGAGGGACAGGATGAAGATCGGCGCGGCTTCGCGATTCTGGAATCGCTCGATCATTTGGTCGCGTTTTCCCTGCGGCGTGCCGCCGTGAAGGAACAGCGGATCCATGTCGAATTCCTGCCGCATGATCGTGGCCAGGAGATGCCCCATCTGCCGGAACTGGGTGAAGATCAGCGCCTGATCGCCGACTGCGACGACTTCCTCAAGAATCTCGACGAGTCGGATGCTCTTGCCGGAACGCTGGCTGAGTCGTGCGCCCTTCGCGGGCGCAAGATCGGTTTCCCGGAGGAAGTGCGCGGGGTGGTTGCAGATCTGCTTGAGTCGAACGAGTCCCGACAGGACGAGGCCGCGACGTCGAATACCCGTCGCCTCGTCGACCTTGCGGAGCATGTCCTGTACCACCGTGTCGTAGAGCTTCGCCTGCTCCATCGTGAGCTGGACCTGCTGTCGGTTCTCGACCAGGGGTGGAAGATCGTCGGCGACGCCATCATCGGTCTTGAGCCGCCGAAGGATGAAGGGGCCGACAAGTTGCTTCAGGCGCTCGGCTCGCCGCTCATCGCGATGGCGTTCGATGGGAATGGCGAAGCGCCGGCGGAAATCGCTTTGCGACCCGAGGAAGCCCGGGAGGCAGAACTCCATGATCGACCAGAGTTCCGTGAGGCGATTTTCGACCGGGGTACCGGTGAGCGCGATCCGATGCCGGCTCTTGATCGACCTGATTGCGGTCGCCTGCTTCGTGGGAGGGTTCTTCACATGCTGTGCTTCGTCGAGGACCACCCGTTCCCAGGTGACCTCTTCGATCCAGGGCCGATCCCGACTGACCAGTGCGTAGGTGGTGATCACCACGTCACAGGCGTTCGACTTCTCTACGAATCCTTCGCCGACCGGTCGATCAGGTCCGTGCTGGACGTGAACCCGGAGTTCCGGTGCGAAGCGTTCAAGTTCTCGTCGCCAGTTGCCGGCCACGGACATGGGGCAGACCAGAAGCGTCGGACAGACGGCGCCGGGTCGGACTTCGCGTTCGTGCTGGAGCAGCGCGATCATCTGGATCGTCTTACCCAAGCCCATGTCGTCGGCAAGGCAGCCGCCGAGACCGAACCGGTCCAGGAATGCGAGCCAGGCGAGGCCTCGTTCCTGATAAGGGCGGAGGGTGCCATTGAAGTTTGCCGGGACCTTGACGGGTTTCGCCGAATCGTCGGGAATCCCGTCATCGCCAAGCAGTTCCGAAATCCAGCCGTCGGTGCGGACGCCCGTGATTGGCGGCATCTCGCCGTCTTCCTCGCCGACCGAAGCGAGCCGAAGGACTTCGCCGAGGGTCGCTGCTCCACCGGGATGCTTGTCGAGGAAGACCTTGGCCCGCTCGAAGTCCTCGGTGCGGATTTCGACCCAGGTGTCGCCGACGCGGACCAACGGCACGCCGTTCTCCGCGAGTCGGCGGAGTTCCTCGAGTCCGACGTTCTGATCTCCGATGGAGATCTCCCATGAGTACTCGACGAGGCTCGAAAGGCCCATCGCCGGCGGTGAATCCGTATCTCCGTGGGGCTCGATGATCATTCTCACGCCGATGCGGCTCGTGGTGCTTCCCCACCAAGAGGGTGCCAGCACCTCGATGCCCGCCTCTTGCAGAATCGGGCGAGCGTCCTGGAGGAATGCATGAGACTCTGCGGTGGTGAGTTCGATTCCAGTGGGGTCGATCTCTTCGAGGACCTGCTTCAACTTGGGCCAGATTCGTTCGGCCCGGCCGAGTTCGGCGAGCAGCAGGTCGCCGGGGGTTTCTTCGGAACCGACGACCGAAGCGAGCCGGCCACCGCCCCCGTCGGCCCAGATGTCTGCGGCGTCCACGATGATCGGCGGATCGTCGGTCACCAGCAGGTGGAATCCCAGAGGCCAACGGGCGTTCTGGAGTTCCTCCGTCGTCGCATCGAGCACGCCCTCCATCGGTTCGGCCAGTTGCAGGCAGAGCCGGACGGCGCGGCCTTCGACCGGATCGATGAGTCCGCCGAGCCAGAGCCGGGCGCCTCGAGTCACGTCGACGAGAGCCTCGCGGGACGCTTGGATGTTCCGTTCATTTCCGAGTAGCCCGGTGAGCAGGGCGACCTGTCGATCCCCATCGGCATCGCGATCCTTGATCGCGTCGAGATAATCCTCGCTCACGAGCGTTCTGCGGACGAGTGCATCGACCATCGACTCGAGTGCCGATTCGATCACCGTCCAGCGGTCGGGCGCGGCAGCGTCGAACATCGAAAGGGCGATCGGGGGGATGGCCGAAGCAAGATGACGAAGCGGTTCCGCGAGTTCAGCATCTGCGAGCCAGGGGACCCACCGGCCCTTCAAAGGTCCGCCTTCGGTCTGGATCACCGACGGAACGAATCGCTGGTCGGCGAGCAGTTCAAGTGCGAAGGTGGAGACTTCCGACCAAAATCGAATGTCGTGACCGAGCATCACGTTCTCGATTGGTTGGTCGACAATGCGGGTGAATAAATCGACGGCCGTGGCCGCGTCGATCTCGAGACACGGGACCTCGGTCTCGGCAAGCATGAGGTCTTCGACGTTGGGAACCGCCAGCGCAAGTCTCGTCGCCATGACGAGGCCCGGCACGGGTTGTTGCGATGCCTCGTTGCCTCGATGGGGGAGACGAAGACGAAGGGCATTGCGTTCCCTTGGTTCGGAACCATGAAGATCATGAAGACCATGAAGATCATGAAGACCATGGAGAAATGGTCCGATCCGATCGCGGAGGTCTTCCAGCGAGGCCGCGAACGGGTGGAGCGGAATCGTCCGCCTTCTGGTGGCAACCACCACCGGCGAATTCGTAGCATCCTCGGTTCCGACCGACGGAGCCAGAGGGGTTTCACGCGTGGAGGCTCTCCAGGCGGAATCGTCGTAGAGATCGATTCGTTCCGCCCATAGAAGCCACGCGTCGCCGCTGGTCACTCCGTGCAAGACGATCGTCGGAATTCCGGAAATGACTGCCGACCTCCATGTCGCGACGCGGCGTCGCAAATCGAATCTCCAAAGCCCGTTCCTGGACCTTGAAACTGTCCCACGTGTCCGGGATCGTCATGCCGAAAGGGCGAATGACGATCATCAAGTGACCCGGGCCACCGTGCTCCGTGGGCGATCACGGGACTCGGAGTGATTCCGCTGGGGCTCGAACCCAGGACCTGGCGATTAAAAGTCGCATGCTCTACCAACTGAGCTACGGAATCCCGAGTCCCAAAGTGTAGTGGAGACCGCGTCCTCAACGTGCCGCTTGTCACGCGATCCTGAATTCGTCCACAGGTCTTTGCCGATCGATGCCAGGGAACCCTGAGCCGGCGACGTTCCACGACCGCCGTGTCATCGACTTCAAAATCCAAGCTGGTCCTGGCATGGGCTCCTGATGGCTAATCAACGTGGCATAAGTCGTTTATTATCAGACGTTTGTTGGTTGGGTGACGGCTGATTGTCAATGGGGGAAGAAGCCGAGCCGCCGGATTGGTAACGCGGCGGAATAATCGGTGCAACATGCAAAATCCGGAACCTCAGAGTGAATAGCCATCTCGGAGGCGTCGATGAGTCTCTCGCGGCGGAATCACCGTCGTTTGGAGACCCTGACCATGTTCAATGCTTCCCCTTCTCGATCATCCGCCTCCACCGAGCACACCGGTGTGGGCTCCCTCGTCCTCTCGGTGATTGCGGCGTTTGGCACTGCTGCCGTCGTGATCCAGATGGGCGGCTGCGCTGCTGGGCCCAAAGAGGCGCCCTCTTCCGTGGCCGTGGTCGAGACGGCTCTGCCCGTTGTCGTGGCAGGAGACTTGAACGCAGACGGACAACCCTGGGCATCACCCACTTACCGAAACGGCTGGTACGAAGACCTTTCGAACATCGACACCGGCGAGGTGACACCGACCAACGCGAGTGTGGCATCCGCCGGCTCTGTTCGGCCCAAGGTGGTCTTCACCGCGACCAATCAGCCTGTCGCCGATAGTTCCGCAGTCCGAGTGAGCATGTTTGCGAACTTCGGGAGCAGCGTCGGTTCGAGCGACTGGTCCGGCGGTGATACCAATCTCGCCCAAATCAGTTTCGCCGCGGAGGGCGCCGATTTCGATCCCGACGTGTCCGCCGACGGAGACTGGGTCGTTTTCGCATCCACCCAGCATCGCACGGACGCCGACATCTACCGAAAGTCGGTCGATGGCCGTGTCGTCACTCAACTCACTACCGATCCCTCCCAGGACGTGATGCCTGAAATCGCACCGGACGGCAAGCGAATCGTCTTCACCAGCGATCGAAACGGCAACTGGGACGTTTTCGTCATGTCCGTCGATGGCGGGCCGGCGATGCAGATCACCTTCGACGATGCTCATGAACTTCACCCCACATGGTCGCCCGATGGCAAGAAGCTCTGCTATTGCCGATTCAACGATCGAACGGCGCAGTGGGAACTCTGGACCGTCGCCCTGGATCGCCCAGGCGTGCGATCGTTCATCTGCGAAGGCATGTTCCCGCGATGGTCGCCCGACTCGTCGCAGGACTGCATCCTCTTCCAGCGATCTCGGAAGCGGGGGAGCCACCTCTACGGTGTTTGGACCATCGACCTCTCCGAGTTCGGCGGGGTCAATCCGACAGAAATCGTGGCCGCCGGTGATGCCGCCATCATGCATCCCACCTGGTCCACGGATGGAAGTCGGATCGCCTTCACCTCCGTCAACAATCCCGAAGTGACCGAAGACGGCATGCCCGTCGAGAGTGATATCTGGGTGATCAACGCCGACGGGACGGGCCGGATGGCCCTGACGTCGGGTGGATTCCGCAACATGCGTCCCACCTGGGCCGCCGACGGCCGGGTCTACTTCACGAGCAATCGTGGTGGCCTGGACGTGATCTGGGCGGTCGCCGGAGGATCCTCGATGTTCGCACCGGAGTTTGGAACCGGACTGGACGACCCGAAAGCGGTCGCCGGGGCGGGAGACGACTTCGACGAGCACTGAGATCCTCGATTCGTCAGGACTTCTCAAAGAGATTTCGACCCGCGGGGTCGGCCTTCCGAGGCCGGCCCCGCGGTCTTGTCAGGCTCGTGCGGCCCCGTCTTTGCGGCGGTGAGGTCGAACCGGGGGGGTCACGGCGGCGGTTCTTTCTTTTCTCCCGTCGTTCCGAGAGATCGGCCGATGAAACGGATCGTACGGATGGGAGACATCCGGACGTCGCACATCGCGAAGTCACACAGGCAGGACGCCATGGCAACCGTATTCGTCTCAGATCGCCGATCGGCATTCCGCCGTTCCGACCGCACCCCTCGACGTTCCTCATTGGAATTTCAGGGGCGTCTTCGGTTCGCTCGGCTCGCCGGTCTTGTCCTGCTCGCCGGATCATTCGGTTGCAGGACGGAACCCGAGCGGCTGGCGGGCCCCTCGTCTTCCGTGGCACCGTACGCCGCTGTTCTGATGGTCGCGCCATTCACGAATGAGTCGGGCGTGGACATGAGGCCGGATCTTCGGGCGTCCGTCTCGGACAAATTGGTCACCTCAATCAACGCCGTCGAAGGGTGGCAGGCCGTTCCGCTCAATCGCACGCTTCAGGCGATGCAACAGCTCGGGGTGGGCGAGATTCGATCCGTCGACGAGGCTCGGGCCGTGTTGCAGGCCGTTGGTGCAGACGGAATCATCGTCGGCACGATCACCGCTTGGGATCCGTACGACCCGCCAACCTTCGGAGCGAACATTCTGCTGGTGGCTGACGAGGGTGAACTTCAATCGTCTTTCGAAGCAAGGAAACTGACCGGTCGCACCGGTGATGCGGTGCCAATGGCATCCCAGCCGCCGAAGACGCTCACCGATGTTGTCGGTGACTACGACGCGACACGGCATGATGTCCGTCAGAACGTCCGGGACTACGCGAGAAGCCACAGTGACATCACCGGAGGATTCGATCCTCCTGAACGGTACTACCTGATGGTCTTTGATCGCTGGCTCGACTTCGCGACTGATCAACTGGTCGAGGAACTGGTCCAGAAAGAACAAACGCGAGTCTTCCGAGCTGACGCTTCCCGTGCCTCGTCGCGGTGAACCGACGGTCGCGGGCTGGAGAGGGCCGCAGAAGATTGATCCAAAATAAGAACGAAGGCTTTTTTCAAGCCGTCGAAATTCTCTGAAACCGCCTCCCGGTGGCGTCAGGGAGGTTGGTGTCGAGGCGAGTTCGGTTTTTTTTAAAAGTCCGGTAAGGGGACTGAACCTAGACCCCTTCCGCGTCGATATCGGAACGGCGAGATTCGGGTTTTTCGACCTCTCAGAGGTCGCTTAAATTCGACGAATTCTATTGTGGCCAAGGCTGGTTCGATATTGAATCGCCCATTTCAGACTGAGGTTCGAACGAATATGAGACACTCACTTCCCCTCGTCCAACAGTTCCTCGACTACCTGGTGGATGAACGGCACTTCAGCCCGTACACCGCCCGTTGCTACGGCCTTGATCTTCGCCAGTACGGCGAGTTCTTGGGCGAGGAATTCGGGGCCGACGTATCGGCCGAGTCCGAAGCAGTGAGCCTCGCCGCCCGGCAGCAGGATCCGGCGTCTCCCAAGGATGAGACGACCGTCACTGGCCTGATGCTCGCCGCCGACGTCGTACGAATTCGCGGATTCCTCGGTTGGATGGCCGACCGTGACTACTCCGCCGCAACCACGGCTCGCAAGATTGCCACGCTGCGTTCCTTCCACAAGTGGATGGAGAAGCGAGGACTGGTTGATCAGAATCCGATGCTCGGGGTTCGAACGCCCAAACAGGCCAAGCGACTCCCCAAGGCGGTCTCCGTTGAGCAGATCGAACAACTTCTTGCCGCGCCCGACGACAGCACCCTTCTCGGTGCCCGCGATCGGGCGATCCTCGAGACGCTCTACTCCACCGGCATCCGGGTGAGCGAGGTCGTCGGAATCAACCGAGGCGATCTCGACGAATCTGGCGAAGCCATTCTGATCCGTGGAAAGGGTCGCCGGGAACGCTTCGTCCCTCTGGGCTCGCACGCTCTGGGTGCAGTTCGTCATTACGTGAGTCGGCACGACTCCGAACTCGCAGAAGCGGGGATGAAGGCCGACTCGGACTCACCTCTTTTCGTGAACAAGCATGGTGGTCGACTCAGCAGCCGTTCCGTTCGTCGGAAGGTCACCAAGTACCTGGAGCAGGTCGGCCTCGATCCCGAGATCAGCCCGCACACCATCCGGCACAGCTTCGCCACCCATCTTCTCGACAACGGAGCGGACCTTCGATCCGTGCAGGAACTGCTCGGGCATCAGTCTCTGTCCAGCACCCAGGTCTATACGCATCTTTCGAGTCGCCGCGTCCGGGACTCCTACGACAAGGCGCATCCCAGAGCTGAGGCGGGCTGACCCCCGACTAGATCGGCCCACCGCCGATCGAGAACACCAAAACGAGAACGACGCCCCGCGAATCAAATTCACGGGGCGTCGTTGCACGGTGAGCCTTTCTTCAGGCTATGAGGACCCCCGCGAAGAGCTGCTCCTGTCGCCATTGCATGCTTTCGGAACCTCGTTGCCGCACCGCGCGAGGGATCGCGAGGTGAATGCGCACGGGATCGACCAACTCCACTTCGTCCGAGGTCTCATGAACTCCGAGTCGGAACGGGGCTCCGACCCAGTCGACGCGGACTGTTCCGCAAGGCATCCCTTCGTGGCTTCGAAGTCTTCCGCCGTGGCTTCTCGGATACCGACTGGTCGCGGCGAGTTCGAGGTCGATGACTTCCCCGCGAAGATCGGCCGGTACCCGGATCGGCTGGTGTATGACGCCGAAGTCTCCGCCGCCGCAAGTGAATGCGATGTGGATGTCCTGGCAACCGGTTCCGACGGAGAAGCACTCGCCTTGCGGGCGCAGGTGAACCACGACCTGAGCCGGATTCTCGAAGCGGTTCTGGTAATAGAGGCGGAGTTCGGCAGCGCCGCTGGCGTCGAGTCTCACCAACGGCATGAAGCACACGCCATCGGTCTCGTAGTAGATAGATCCGACGGCCTCGGCGAGTTGGTCCTGCAGGGGGTCGACAAACCAGAGCGCACGAATCAAGAATCCACCGAGCCCGAGCATGATGGCCATGCTGATTACCCGTTGTGTCCAGATTCCGCCGTCACCCTGGCCGATCGGTCCGGACGCCATCCAGGCGTTGATCGTCCAGATCGTCACGACCGCGAATATGAGGACAAGGATGAAGTTTCGCTTCTCATGCATAGATGCCTCCTCTTCGGAGAACCAGATGTTCCGGGGCCGATCAAGTCAATGGACCTCTGATGGGAACCGTGCATTGCCGGTCGTCGCGGAACGCAGGCGAAGTAAGCACGAAAGTAACTTCGTCTTAGGGGCCTCGGGCGAGCGAAACTCGATTCAAGGCCGGTGCGAGCCGTGGCGCGACCGTGCATCGGTCGTGACCTCGAAACGCCGTCGTCTCCTCTGGGGTTGTGTTGAAACGAGATCCGAGCCGCGACACGAGTCGCGACACGTCACATAATCTGAAGATCAACGGGTTCTCGGAAAGGCGTCGAGACCCGGGAAGTGCAAGCCTGTCGGTGAATGGGGCGTTGAGTTCGAGCGATTGATTCGCCTCGTCTCGGCCATCGGCATCCGTCAGCACAACTCCAGCAATTCCAAGGGTACCGCACAATGAAGGGCCAGCTCAGTTTGAGAAGTGATTTCACGAAGTATCTTCGGCGGGCGTGCCGCCACCGCCGCTGCGGTAGGATCGGCCGGGTGGGGTGATCCGGCTTCTCGGCGAATCCCCGTCGAGCATTTCGTCGCTCGCGGAGTCCGAATGGTGATCGACTCAGAGAACATCGATGTGCGATGGCGGTTACTGGAGGCGGATTGCGCCGAGGCCCTGGCCGATCTTCCGGCTGGAACAGTCGATCTGGTCTATGCCGACCCGCCGTTCGCGACCAATCAGGTCCAGAAGGGGCGATCCGAGGGGCTTGCCTACGACGATCGCTGGCCGGATCTTGGCTCGTACCTCGCCTTCATGGGCGGACGCCTTGAGCAGTTGCATCGGGCTCTGGCGCCGGACGGGGCCATTCTGCTCCATGTCGATTGGAGGACGTCGCATCATCTGAGGATGCTCTTGGACGAGATATTCGGTGCCGAGCGATTCGTGAACCATCTCGTCTGGCAGTACGGCCTCGGTGGTTCGAGCCCGAACCGTTTCGCACGAAAGCATGACGACATTCTTTACTACGCCCGCGGCGAGGGGCGATGGTTCGAGCCACCGCTTGTTCCCGCGACGAGTCGCCGCATGGCCGGAATGATGAAGAAGTCGACGGACGTGATCGCGATTCCCGCCATCAACAACATGGCGGCCGAACGCACGGGGTGGCCAACTCAAAAGCCTCTTGCCCTTCTTGAATTCCTGGTGGGCGCCTGCGCGAAACCGGGCGGCACGGTGCTCGATCCATTCTGTGGGAGTGGGACGACGTTGGTGGCGGCGGTTCGACTCGGCCGACGTGCGATTGGCATCGATCGTCATCCGGAGGCGATTCGGATCGCGGAACGACGTTTGATCGAACTGGGCGATTCAATCACCGCGGGTGTTCCCCGCGGCAAATCCTGATCAGCCCGCGGAATTCGGATCGGTCGTCGAAGAACCGGGAATCAACGCGGTCAGTCGATCCGCCCATGCTCCGGGAGACTCCCGGGAGACGGCGGTGAGATGGCCGACCTTCCGACCC
This sequence comes from uncultured Phycisphaera sp., assembly GCA_937919685.1. Lineage (GTDB taxonomy): Bacteria > Planctomycetota > Phycisphaerae > Phycisphaerales > SM1A02 > UBA12014. Next base: position 7,933 of record CALFOM010000042.1, on the reverse strand, counting down.
GGACGCGGGCTCTTGCGATAGTCGTGATAGACCGCGACGCCGGCGGTCACCTCCTCCGAAGGGATTCCGAAGTCATCCACCATCGCGATGTGGTCGGCGGTCAGGTCGGCATCGACTGGTGCGGCGCCAATGGCATTGAGCATCATCGCGTGGGGATGTCGCGAACTCGTGGATCCGAGGGGAAGTCCGGTCACGGCACGGACATGATTCTCGAATTGATCCGTTTGGGAGAATTCGATGGTGAGGTGGCCGCTGTTGTGAACGCGAGGGGCGATCTCATTGGCGAGCACGTCGTCACCTCGGACGAAGAACTCCACGGTGAGCACGCCGCAGTGGTCAAGCGCTCGGGCAAGCCTCTCGGTATGCGCCAGCATGGCGGAAGTCGCCTCCGACGAGACGTCCGGAGCGGGGCAATCGCTTCGGCGGAGGATGCCCCCCGTGTGCTGATTCCGGATCGGTCCCCAGGTTTCGGTCGCGCCGTCACTGCCTCGAACCACAAGCACGCTTGCTTCGAGATCGAAATCAACCATGGATTCCAAGATCGCCGGTCTTCGGCCGATCGCGGCGAATGCCGATTCAAGGTCCTTTGGATGTCGGAGTACCGTCTGCCCCTTGCCGTCGTAGCCGCCACGGCGTGTCTTGAGGATCGCGGGCAGTCCGACTTTGACGACTGCCGCTTCGAGCGATGCAAGATCGTCAACAGCGGCGAATGCTGGCACGGGAACGCCATGTTCGGTGAGGAACGATTTCTCGACCAGTCGGTCCTGGGAAGTCTCCAGCGACTTCCATCCTGGCCGGACGTCGACTTCCTTGGCGAGGCGAGCGGCCGCTTCGGCCGGGACGTTCTCAAACTCATAGGTGACAACGTTGCAGCGCCTGGCCAGTTCCGACAGCGCGTCCTCATCGTCATATGCCGCACGAATCCGATCGCCGACCAGATCCGAGGTGCAGTGTTCGGCTGGGTCGAGGAATACGCATTCGATACCGAGACGCCGAGCGGCGGTTCCGAGCATCCAGCCGAGTTGCCCGCCACCAAGGATTCCAAGGATCACGAAGTCGTCGCTCCGTCATTTTCATCGAGGCCCGGGATCGGGTCCGCAAGCACCCGAGCGGTCTGTGCTCGTCGCCATTCGATGAGTTTCGACCGCACCTCAGCGTTCTCGATCGCGATCACCGAGGCGGCGAGAAGTCCGGCATTGATCGCGCCCGCCCGCCCGATCGCGAGGGTGCCGACCGGAACTCCGGCGGGCATCTGGACGATCGAGAGCAGTGAGTCCATTCCGGAGAGTGTCTTTGATTCAACGGGAACGCCGAAGACCGGGAGGTGGGTCTTCGAGGCGGTCATTCCCGGTAGATGGGCGGCTCCGCCGGCTCCCGCGATGATCACTCGGATTCCGCGGTCGGCTGCACCCCCCGCGTATTCGAACAGCAGATCCGGCGTGCGATGGGCGCTCACCACCCGGCATTCATGTGACACGCCGAGCGCGGCGAGGGTCTCCGCGGCGTGCTGCATGGTCTTCCAGTCGCTTTGGGATCCCATGATCACCCCGACGAGAGGATTCGTGACGGTATCGACGTCATTCATGGCGGGAATCGTACCGCGGACCCGGGGTGAGAAGGGTCTCATAGGACGCCGATCCCGACTCCTCGCCCTTGCCCTCGCAAGGAATACTGGTTTTGGAACTCCGGATCCGGCCCGATCTGGATCCGCCGAGGCGAGTAGCATTCGGGGCAATGCCCAACATCACCATCAATCAGGAATCTGTCTCGCTCATCGAACAGGAGCGGGTGACCTTTCAGCGGTTCGTCGAACTGGCGTTCCCTCAATGTGTCACGCTCATGGGGATCCCGCGTGAGCGCCGGTTCATCTCGATGCTCCCGGCCTCATATGTGCTGAAGCGACGAGAGGACGGTGTCGGCTGGGACGACCCAATGGTTCAGGTCGCACTCTGGAATCTTCACGATCTCGGTATTGCGGAATTGAGCATCGAGGCGACTCCGGAAGACGGAGCCGGTGACCCGCAGATCCGATTCGATCGCGCCGAAGCGACCGACATGGCACTCGGCCGTGACTCGTCGATCAACTTTTCCACTGTAAAAAGTGGCCGGGCCTTCATCGCCGCGCTGAATAACGTCGTTCACCGTTCCTTCTTTCTCAACGGCGTCGAGCATGAGATCGGTATTCAGTCTCGACCGGAGATCGAGAAGATCGCGGAGTTGTCGCATCAGGGCCGGAGGAATGAGGAGGGGCTTCTCTTCGCCATCTCTCGGACACTTGCGAAGATGGTTCAGCAAGGGATGACGGTCGAAGATGTCGAGGTGAAGTCAGGGATGGAGCTTCTGGCCAACCTCGGTTGCATCGCCATCTCGGTGGTTCCGAACGAGGACCGCATCGTCTTCAACGGTTTCAGCATCATGTCTGCGATGTCGAGCGGGCTTCTTCAGGGACTCAGTTGGGATCAGCTGAAGAAAATGAAGGAAAATGTCCAGATGATGATCAATCAGATCGGGGCTCGCGCCGAAACGCCGATCGTCCAGCAATCGAACCGGCCGGTCGCCAAGCGTCGCCGCCGGAATTGATTCGAGATCGGGTTCGGCTCGGCGGCGTTCATGCGGTAGCATCGAGAGATGATGACTATGCACCGTATCCTCGTCGCCTTTGCGATCCTCGTTCCGGCATCCATAAGTTTCGCGGCTGAAGAAATGCCGCGCTGGATCTGGATTTCCGACGCCCCTGCGGCCGGCGAGCAGGCGGTCTTCGACCTCGACTTCGAGATTCCCTCCGGATCAAGGAGTCTCGTGGTTCGGGCAGCGGTCGACAATGAGTTCGTCCTCCGACTGGACGGCGAAGCGGTGCTTCGAGGAGATGACTGGTCGTCGCCTTCAATCCTCGACGTTTCCAATCCTGAACCAGGCAGGCACCGGCTTTCATTCGAGTGTCGCAACGAGAGCGGGCCGGCGGGTTTCGCGGCGATCATCGAGCTCGACACGCCCGCGGGCATGGTTCGGAGAGTGTCCGGTCCGGATTGGCTGGTCAGAGGTATCGGAGAGACGGCGGATGACGCCCGAGTTCCGATTGACTTCGGTTCGACCGAGGCGCCCGACGGGCCTTGGAACAATCCGTTCGAAGAAAAAGTGGCGACGCCCGTCGAGGCGATCATCGTTCCCGATGGCTTCGAGATCGAACTCCTGCACTCGGCCCAGCCCGGCGAGGGTTCGTGGAGTTCGATGACCGTCGATGATCAGGGCAGGGTGATTCTCTCGGCACAGTACGGTCCCCTCCGGCGGGTTACTCCTTCGGATTCACCGGGTGGGCGCGCCAAGGTCGAGCGACTTCATGACACGGTCGGTCGAGCTCAAGGGCTGCTGCTGGTCGGCGACGACCTCTATGTCAGCGTCGTCGACGACCCGGAGCAGAGTGGTGGGCTGTGGCGGCTCCGGGACGCCGACGGGGATGATCTCTTCGAGACCGCGGAACGCCTCGCTGCATATGGGAACGGGTCCGAACACGGCCCACATGGTTTGGTGCTCGGTCCGGATGGAATGATCTGGACCGTGATCGGAAACTACTCCAGACATCCGCAGCCGATTCTGGAATCGAGTGCCCATGCCAACTGGTCCGAAGACACCGTGCTCGAACGGATCTGGGATCCAAGAGGGCATGCGGTGGGCAAGCGAGCGCCTGGCGGCCTGGTGCTTCGAACCGATCTCGACGCCACCGGATGGGAGATCGTCGCAGGCGGTTTCAGAAATCCCTACGACCTTGACTTCACCGCCGACGGCGAGCTTTTTACGTATGACGCAGACATGGAATGGGACATTGGTGCCCCTTGGTATCGAAGCCCGAGGTTCATACACGTGGTCTCCGGCGGCGAGTACGGATGGCGGGCGGGTAGCGTGAAGTGGCCGGTCGATTCACCCGACGCGCGGCCGGCCGCCCTCGAAATGGACGCGGGAAGTCCCACCGGCGTGGCGAGTGGCCATCGGTCGAATTTTCCGGAGCCTTGGAAGAGCAGGATGTTCCTCGGTGATTGGGCATACGGCCGGGTACTCGCGGTCGATCTCGAAGCGGATGGCGCGAGTCACGTCGCGACGGCACATCTGTTTCTGCAGGGGCGGCCATTCAACGTCACCGACTTCGCGTTCGGGCCGGACGGTGCGATGTTCCTCACGACCGGTGGTCGCGGGTCGCAGTCGGGTCTCTACCGGGTTCGATGGACAGGCCCCGCAATCATCGATCCCGTCGCTCCGGCAAAGGTCTCGTCGGCGATTCTCAGACGGCGTGCGCTGGAGGCCTCGCACCGCGACGCCACCGCGATTGCTCGTGAGGAGCTCTTCGGCGGCCTCGGGGATGCCGATCCGGCCATTCGGTATGCGGCGAGAATCGGCGTGGAACGTGGATTGTTGGCGGCAAGATACGGTGAGCCCGGCGCCTTCACGGAGTCCGACGATGACGTCGTCGAGGCTCTGCTCGAACTCCCCGCCGATGCGGGCGGTTGGGATGCCGCGATCGCGATCATGCGGGTCGGTGATCGCGCCGAAGCAATCGGCGGCCTCGGCCGGATTCAGGTGATGGCGGAAGACGACCAGACCGATTTCGGGAGACGGCAACTTGCCCGGGTTCTCGGTCTCCTCATCACCCGCCATGGTCCGCTCGAACCCGATGCGGGCGAGCAGGTCGTCGCGATGATCGAATCGATCTATCCGACCGGCGTCTTTGAGACAGACCGGGTACTCGTCGAGGTTCTCGTGGCCCTGGACGCTCCGTCGGTCGTTGGCCGCACGTTGCCGTTGATCGAGATGGCGGACCGTCAGGAGACCGCCATCCTCTTTCTTCACGCCCTTCGGCTGCAGCAGTCCGGCTGGGACGAAGACTCACGAAGACGGATCATGGCGGCGCTTGATCGAGCAAAGTCCTACTCGGGTGGGGCCAGCCTTCCGGGGTTCATTGCGGCGATCAGGTCCGATTTCGCGAAGACTCTCGGGCCGGCGGCCGCCGAATCGCTGGCCGCTCGGGAAGCAGCGATGAAGGAAGCCGAGATCGAAGCCGAGGTACGTGCGTTCGTTCGAGCGTGGTCAGTCGATGACTTCTCGACGCACCTTGCCCGCGTTCACGCAGGGAGAGACCACGCACGCGGCGCGCAGATGTTCGAGGCTTTGCAATGTGCCGCGTGCCACAAGGTGGGAGACGTGGGCGTCGCCTACGGCCCGGACCTCACCGGCGTGGGAGGTCGATTCTCGGCGCATGACCTCCTGATTGCGATCATCGACCCTGCGCGAGATCTCTCGGACCAATATGCGGGAGTGCTCGTTGAGCGAGGCGATGCCGATCCGGTCATCGGCCTTCCGATCGCCGAGGAAGGGGGAGTGCTCGCCGTCGCGCCGGATCCTCGTACCGGCACCCTCCGGGTCGAGATTCCACTGGAGGAGATCACATCTCGAACCCCCGTGACCCCGATGGCGGCCGGGTTGCTTGACACGGCGAGTATGGACGAGATTCTCGATCTTCTCGCCTACATGAGGTCGGGTGGAGATCCGGCCGATACGGCGTTCAAGCGGCCGCCGTGATTCGCTGGCGGCGTTGAAGTCGACACGAATCCATCCTTACGCCTCAGAGATTGGGAATCAGATGTCGGAGGACAACCGGACATCGAAAGTCGAGAAACCAACTCGCTTCATCGGCGCGGAAGGCGTCGTCCATCAGGTCTTCCATGACGCCTATCGCGATTCGAGCGCGTCATGGGTCACGGGGCGACCGCAACCGGCGGTGATGACCGCGTTGTCGAGGGGCTGGTTCGACGTTGGTCCGTTACTCGATCTCGGATGTGGCACGGGCGAGAACGCGGCGGCCATCGCGGCGGCGCGAGACGACTTGTTGATTCTTGGAATCGACGTGGTTCCGCAGGCGGTCGATCGGGCTCGCTCGGTGATCGCGGCGGCATCTCTGACCGATCGCGTTCGACTCGAGGTCGCGGACCTTCGCGATTTCACGCCGGCGGAGTCCTTTGGAACAGTCCTCGACGCGGGGGTGCTTCACGTGTTCTCCGATCAGGATCGAGCCGATTATCTCGAGATGGTCGCCCGGGCGGTCCGGCCCGGTGGCGCCGCGATCTTCATCGAATTCAGCGACGCGGAGACCCGGCCTCTCGGCCCCCGCCGGATCGCCCGCGATGAGATGACCTCGGCCCTGGTACGAGCCGGCTTCGTGATCGACTCGATCGAGCCCGCCAGATACGAGACCGCCGTCCATCCCGGCGGCGCGGCGGCGTGGCTGGTGAGGGCCATCCGTCGAGTGCCCCCGCCGGTCGGCTCACGATTCAGCTGAATCGCTCGCTCGCTCGTCGGCGAAATCGGCTTCGCCATACGCTCCTCGTGACATAGGATCAACGCATGCCGAATCAACTTCGAGTTCCTGAAGGTCTCTTCTCTTTGGTCTCTTATCGAGACGGCGTTCTTTCGACGGGGCTCGCCGTCGCGATGGTTGTCGGCGCCGGTCTTCTCGGCGGGTGCGCCAATCGTCTGGTCAAGGTGGAGATGCAGGCCGGCACCGAAGGTCCGGAGCGGGTGTTCGAGACCAATCGGACGGATCGAGACGAGATCACTCGACTCTCCGACACCTACGAAGCACCGCCCTTGGATCGGATTGACGGAAAGAACGGCGTTCGTTTTGAGGGCGTCTTCGCGGAACACGAGTTGCCCAGCGAGATTGGTAATCGCAACGGGTGGTCGTCGCTCCCCGGAACCTTCGGCACGTCTTTTCTCTATGTCGAGCAGTTCGGCGCCGCACGCGACGACTGGGGCGCATTCCGTGACCGAATGAACGCCGGGGAACTTTGGATCCGGATGGCGATTCGGTTTTTCGAATCACGCATCGAGGATGAGCAGGCAAGGGCCGAATGGCGACAGGTCGCGAACGACGAATTGCTCCCGGATGCGATGAGCGCCTTTCTCAGGTTCAATGCGGGTGGGTACGTGCAGCAGGGGCAACGGGTCGACACGCGTTTTCGACCGCCGGAGGAGCGCGGTCCGCGAAGCGATGACGAGTGGTTTCAGTTACAGGTCTTCGCGCCGCTGGTTGCATTCGCCGTGGAGAGATCCTGGGTCGAGCCGTGGGAGGCGCAGCTCGTCCTTCTTTCCGGTATTGATGGCTGGGTATCGGCGGGCGAACGGGCGTGGACTCGCAAGGAACTCGCGGATCCGATCGTGAAGCGAACCGTTCAGAGGTTCGTTCCCGGCGCCGATCCCGGTGAGATCGGTCCCAGCAACCAGAAGTTGATCCTCACTGGGCTTTCCTTCCTGTGGTGGGTGAACACTTCGAAGGAGGCGGTCGAAGTCATGCTCGAATCGCCCGCGATCACCGATGCCGACAAGTCGAAACTACGGTCGGGGAATCGGTCGATCGATCTTCCGGGACCATTCGGCATCCCCATCGGCGGCGGCGAGCCACCGTTGGAGAGCGAAGTGGTTCTGCGGACCGGAGCTGAGCCGTTCCTGACCAATGGGAACTGGGATGAGAGCATGGGAACAGTCAGTTTCGGAACCCGCATCTATCCGGCGGACCAGCGACGACGAATGACCCCTCCGGTCTTTCATGCGAGTTGGGCGGTTCCCGACGATTCCATGCAGACGTCGATCTTTGGCGAAGTCGTCTTTGTTGGCCAGGATCTTGGCGAATGCATCTTCTGGGAGCGGACGCTCGACGACGAAAGCACGGAAGAGTGGCTCGCGGCGATCGAGGCGGCCCGACTGACCGGTTCCCCGGAGGCGATGCGCGAAATACTCGATCGACTGGAAGGCGGAGCGGCGACGAGCCGCCCTGCGCCGACGGCGCTTCGAAATGCGGTCTTTACGGTGCCCGGCGCATGATGCCCGACGATGGGATGCGGACCTTCCGACCGGCACGACGGAGTCGACTCGTCTCGATCATCGGGAT
>CALFOM010000041.1 GCA_937919685.1 uncultured Phycisphaera sp. | reverse complement strand
CGCCAGAGCACCCGCTGCGGCTGCGGTGCCAACTGGGACTGCGGCGACCCCTGTGCTGGATCCTGCTGCCTTCCGAATGGCACGCCCAAGTGCGATGACGAATCCTGCTGCGACGCGGTCTGCGCCGACGACTCCTATTGCTGCGACGTGGAATGGGATCTGGTCTGTGCGGGCATGGCGTTGACCAACGACGACTGTACGGGGCTTGAAGACGCCTGCCCCGTGGCGGTGTGCGGCGACCCCGACGCCGGCGACTGCTGCTTCCCCAACGGCACCCCTTCCTGCAACGACGAGGACTGCTGCGACGACGTCTGCGATGACGACCCCGTCTGCTGCGATCTCGCTTGGGACGGCGTGTGTGCTCAAATCGCCGCGGAGATCTGCAGCGACCTCTGCGACTCGGATCTCGAATGCGGGTCCAGCGATACCGGGCCATGCAATGTCCCGCATGACGGGCCGTATTGCGCCGACACCACGTGCTGCGAATTGGTCTGCCAATACGAGCCCTTCTGCTGCCTTGGTGACTGGGACGAGTTCTGCGTCCTGCTTGCGGACACCTACTGCGCCCCCTGAGGTCGAATGCTCGATCGCCTCGATCGGCCGCTGCGGCGAAGTCCTACGGGCTCAGGGGTCGATCGGGCTCAAGCCCAACGCAGCGAATTCGTCACGCCTTCAATCGTCGAATGACCAGAATCGTGAGGTCATCGTCGAATCGATCACGATCGGCCCAGGCCACGAGATCGGCATGAATCAGCGAAGGGTCGGCATCATGCGCGATGATCGAGGCTTTCACCCGATCGAGGCCGTATCGGTCCCCATCCCGAGCCGCTGAGGGCTCTTCGGCCAAGCCGTCACTGAAAAGGACCAGCGCATCGCCGGGTTCGAGTTGAAGCGTCGCTTCGACCGCAGGCAGTGGCTCGATTCCCAACGGCGGACGTCGCTCTCCGTCGAGCATTTCAACATCGCCTCCGGCTCGCCGAATCATCGCCAGTCCATGTCCGGCGTCCACGTAGCGGACCAGCCCCTCCGGCTCAATTCTCCCACACCAGAGCGTGATGAAACAGGCTTCAGGAATGGCGCGGATCGCCCAGCGATCGAGCTGCTCGACGATCTCCGCCGGAGCCAACCCCGCCTCGGCCAGCGTGTCAGCGCACGCCTGTGTGCCCGCCATCACCATCCCCGCGCGGGCACCCTTTCCGCTCACATCGCCAAAGATGACATGGATCCCGTCCGTGAGCGGCCGCAAGTCCACCAGATCGCCGGCGATCACTCGGCCGGGTATCGCGACGGTCGCCCATTCGAGCGAACCGAGTCGTCCCGACTTGCTCGGCAGGAGCAATTCCTGAACCTCCCTGGCCGCATTCATCTCGGCGGACATCTGCGCCCGTTCAATCTCCGCTCGACGGCCTCGCTGCATTCGAAGCGAGACCGCGCAGAGATCGGAGATGGCGTCGAACCAGGCAACCAGTTCACCATCCGCGATGCCCTTTCGACAGTCGGCGTAGATCGAAAGCGAATTCCCTTCGGCGACATCGAAGCAACGGCATAGAGCCTCTCGAACACCCGCGACGACGAGACTCTCTGCCTTTTCGACCTCGGGATTCTCCTCCAACCGAACGGTTCCTCCGGATGCCAGTGCCGCGTTGAGCAGAGTGCCGGAGAATGGTCGTGGCTCCATCTCTTCGGCCCGATCCGAGGACCGAATGGCAACCGCCCGCGTTTCGCCGCCTTCGACCCTGAGGATCATCCCTCGATCGAGTTCACAACCATCGAGCAGGCATTCGAGGAGCGCCCCGAGGGCCTCCTCTTCGCCGCTCCGAGCGGAAGCTCGCTGAACCGCCGCCACAAGGCCATCGAACCGATGCCGGAGGTGCGGGCTGGCAAAAGCCTCGGCGATCTCGCCGCCCACCTGATCGCCGTCCAGCAGGACGCCCCCAGTCGTCTCGTGGCCGAGCACCAGCATGCTCCAGGGATTGATCTCGATCAGATCCCCTTCGACGATCTTCGAGAATTCACCTGGTGCCATCCGTCGCCCGTTGACAGACGTGCCTCGAGTCGAATGGAGATCCTCGATGAGCCAGCCGCCATCCTCACCCGGACGAAGCGAGGCGTGCCGCCGCGAGACACCTGGGTCCGAGAGGAGAATGTCCGCATCACGACTTCGCCCGAGGACTGCGGGGCCACGAAGGTCGTGGATCTCTTCCTCGAGCCGCGTGGTTTCGGCGTTTCGCAATCTCAGTCGGATAGAGGTCATGGATCGGGCCTGCCTTTCTATAAGTACTTCGAACCCCTCAAGTTGATGCCAACGAGACCCCTGTCTCGACCGACCACAGCCCCAGATTCGCCAGGGGCCACGCCTGAAGCGGGTGCGAACCTGGATCTTCGAGCACCGCCGCCATCGCATTCGGTTCCAGAAGCGGTTCGAGGGCCGTCTGGATGGCGGCGTCTTGCAGAAGTTCCGCAGCCCACGGGGCGAACGGCATCGGAAAACTTGCCTTTGGCCGCTCGATGATGGCGGCAGGCAACGACGATCGAAACCCCGACCGTAACACGGTCTTGGTGCGGAGGACGTCCGAGCCTTCGTCAGACCAGCCGAAGAGTTCCTTCGTCGCGATTCTCGCCGCGGCATCCGCCACTCGCCGATCCGCGAAAGGTGGTCGCGCCTCGACGGACGCCAGCATGCAGGCCGCGTTCAGTCGGCCAAGCAGCCCGGGAAGGTTGACCATCTGTAACCAGTGGAGATACGAACGCGGATCACCACTGCTCCCGCCACACTCGATCGCTGCGGCCGTCTCGTCGATCAACGCAACATCATGCCGAGTCGCTTCCACCCAGTCTTCTCGGAGGAACATCGACTTCCGTCCGGGCGAAATCCACGACGCCGACTCCAGTAGCATCGCAGCCGCCGCCTCCGGCCCGGGATCCGTCTCCGCGATCGCCAGGACCAGACGAAGGATCGGCTCATATCCACCCAGAAGTTCATCCGCGCCTTCTCCACCGATGGCGACTTTTACGCCGGCTCCTCGTACCGCTTCCGCCAGCGCATTGATCGCGATCTCGTTGGGTGTTCCCAGCGGCATGCCCAGAGCACGGACCATCCTTCGCCAACGAGCTGTCGGCGATTCCAAAGCCGAGCGCACTTCGACTTCCACGTGCTCGGTTCCGAGTCTCGACGCCATCAAGGCCGCCGCCGCTCGATCGGGATCCTCTTCGCCATCTCCGCCCATCGCCGTAAAGGTGCGGAATGCTGCGTATCGAGGCCGAGCGAGCGTGAGCAACGACGCGCTGTCAAGCCCGCCCGAGAGCAACCCGCACACCTCGACATCACTCTGCAGATGGGCTTCAAGCGACTCGCTCACCGCAGCATGAAGACACTCGATCGCGGCCTCTCCGGTGAGTTCCCCGGTGGCTGGAGGGGGCGTCCACCAACGCGTCGCGGTGATCTCCGGATGCGATCCTCCCGTGCCGACTCGAACCAGACCGCCGGGCCGAACCGTCCGGACGCCGTCGATCATCGTCCGTTCGCCGAGCGTGACTCGAATGGTCGAGAGGTAGCCCGAGAGCGTGACCGGGTCGACGCGCCGACGCACCGCGGGGTGTTGCAGCAACGTTCCGAGTTCGCTCGCGAAGACCAGTTCCTTCGATTCTCCGGACGTCACCGTCCAGTGGAGAGGAATGACCCCGAATGGGTCCCGTGCGAGATGAAGCGCTCGGTCTTCGGGGCGGTACCACGCGATCGCGAACATGCCTCGAAAACGGTCTAGTGCCCGAGTGCCCCAGAGATGCACCGCCGCCGCTGCGGTTTCGGCATCGCAGGAGGTCTCAAAATGTTCGCCTTCTGCTTCGAGTGCCGTTCGAAGCTCGAGGTGATTCAGCAGTTCGCCGTTAAAGACGACGACGGTCCGCCCTCCTGCGCCATCTCGTGTGCCATTCCGGACAATCGGCTCCCGGCCGTGGCCCGGATCCATGATCGCAAGTCGTCGATGGCCGAACCAGGCGTGCGCGTCGTTCCATTCTCCTGCATCGTCGGGTCCACGGTGCGCCATCGCATCGCGGAGACGACGTCGCCCGGAGGGATCAACCGAAGGCGAATTCCGCCCGCACGCGAGAATGCCGATGATGCCACACATGAATCAAAAAGGGCTCCGCCGATGAGTGGTGGTGACGTCCCTCACGTCGCGTCAATGATCTCTCTTTCGGCCTCCCCACCTTGCGGGCTGGAGAACCCGCCTCCTCACTTGGTCCCTGCAGGTCCGCCGTTCTCGAAATACTTCTCTCGTACCGCTTCCTCGAGATCGACCTCGCAGATATTCGCCAGCGTGGTGAGCCAGGCGAGCACGTCGGCGAATTCTTCTCGCAGATTTGCCTCATCTCCATCGCTGCGTTCGCCGCGTTCGCGACGGCCGAAGGCCTCGGCCAATTCCCCCACCTCCTCACTGAACCACAGGAAGGTTCCCGGGACACCTCGGGCGGCATCCGTCTCGTGATATCGATCGCGAATGAATTGCTGAAATTCGGCAAACTGCATGGAATTCTCCGGGAAGGAATTGGTTCCTAGATCGGCTCGAGAATGTGGATCGGAGTTTGGCGGCCCATGTCCCGACCGTTCTCCTCCTAGTGTCTCCTCTGATGCCTGCCTCGGGGGATCGCTCTTCGGATTTTCATGCACCCTCGCCAGCCCGGAACCTCATCGTGATTCCGCCCCCCCGTCCATCCTCGCCCGAGCAAGAGCTTTCGAGGCCGCTCGAGCCGATCGAGCCGCTCGATCTGATCGAGCCGATCGAGAACCCCGAATCTTCCGGGTCGAGCATCCCGCCCCGAGAGGCCGTTCGAGGCCGGGTGCGAGACCATCCTGGACAGGCGGTTCACCCGCTTGGAAGACGTCTTCCACCTGCCAACATGCCCCGCCGATCGGAACCTCCCGTGACCGAAAACCGTACCGGACCATCGACCGACCATCGCATTGAAGATGAAGCCGAACGGACGCCGCCGCATGAGCAACTCCAACTCGAGCGTTTGCTCGTGCAAGTCCAAGAGACCAAGCCGGTCATGAGGCCCCCGACCGTGGGCAAGTGGTCGATGTCGTGGCGACCGGATCGCGATCCATCATCAAGAGATTCCCAACACCCGGCGGCCAAAGTGGCTGAGGAGAACGCCGCGGCCGCCAACGCGCAGCCTTCGATCCCCGTGGCTCTCGAACCTGCGGTGGAGGCCGAAGTCGCCGTGATGCCGAAGGCACCCCAAGCGACAGAGAACCACTCGGACCTGACCGCACCGCCCCCGAAGGCAGAACCAACCGAGATGGCAAGGCCGACGTCAGCCCAGCCAACCACCTCTAGAGCGTTGGACCGAACGGCACGATTGAGCCCATTGGCAGCCGCCGGGTGGCTTCTGGCCGCCGGACTGAGCGTGGCGTGGGTTGCATCGAGCATGCGCGACGTTCCTCCGATGCCGAATTCCAACGCCCTGTCCACGACCGAGTTCTCTGGCCGCCCCGTCGGCGTCTCTCCGGACGCGGAGTCGATCGACCGAAGCGAAGCGATTCGCATTTCGGAATCTCGCGTCGGCGAACTCGAATCGGAGACAGCCGAGCTGCGTCTCGACCTGGGTCTTCGTGATTCCGAACTCCAGAGCCTTCGATCAACGAGTGGGAATCTGACGGCCGCTCTGGCCGAGGCTCTGGAAGACGCGGCCTATACCGCCCGCGAACGCGTACTCCTTCACGAGGAACTTGAGGCGGCACTCTCGCTCTTGGAAGCCGCAGACGCCGACCGGTGAGCCTCCGCCGCTACAGGGCGAAGTTTGAACCTTCGCAGCGATGCTCGGCCCCTCGACGATCGATCTGAATCGGCTTACAATCCTCGATCGCGACCCGGTCTACCGTCGCAGAATCGTCCGTGTAGCTCAATTGGATAGAGCACTGCCCTCCGAAGGCAGGGGTTGGAGGTTCGAGTCCTCCCATGGACGTTTGCCATCTCTTGGAACGAGGAGCTCCGAACTCCCTGCCGATCATCCTGAATCAGCCAGGGATCGATCTTGAGGTCGTGCCCCTCGGCCCCACATCGGCGGCCACCTTCTCACAGGCCTTCATGGCCGAGCACGGCACCCGGCGTTCACGAGAACCCTAGTCGGCGATCCCAAAAAGGGACCGTCGACCCTCGGCGTGAGCCGAGGATCGACGGAATATGTGCCCTATATAAACGGTGTCGTGCGCGGATCAGGCGCGACGACGGCGACCTGCGAGTCCGGCAAGGCCGAGCAACGCAAGAGCGCCTGGAGCTGGTACGGCCAACCCTTCAAGGTTGATGACGCCAGCCCAGTTGTCGGTTGCTGCACCGCCGGTGTAGCCATCATAGAAACCGATGGTCCACGTACCGGAGCCACTGAGGCCGAATGACTCAAGGGCCTGGTTCCAAGCGAATGCACCACTTGTCGAGGTGTCAAACGAGCTGTCGAAGTCGCCAGCATCGGTATAGCCCGCGTCGACGTTGTAGCCCCCGAATTGGATGGCAGTGCCGTTGGGATCAACGATCGTGATGAAAAGATCACCAGCCCAGGTGTAGCCACCGGCGTTGGTGAAGTCGAAGGCGATGTTCATGCCCGCAAGACCACCATCAGCTTCGATGTCCACCGTGTAACCGGTGCCACCAGGGCCTGAGACGTCAAAGAAAACTTCGACGTCAGCGGAAGCGATTCCGGCGACTGCCGCTGAGGCGAGCCCAGCCATAAGAAAAGTACCACACTTCATTTCTAAATCCTCCTCAAAGGGAAATTGGGGAACTGACTCGCCTAACACATTGGGAATAGGGCACGAGTCGTAAATGGGAGATCAACAACCCGAATCTAGCCGACACGCGGCGAACAGGAAATCAAAACTCCATGATTTTCGTGAAGTTCCAAGGTTTTTCAAGAAATAGATTCGATACTTGGCCCTAAACGTTGATTTTTTGGTTCGGATTCCGTTATCGGGCCAAAGAAATTTGTTTCCTAATCGCTGCTTACGCCGGATTCCTGATCTCAACCCCCATTGCTGGCCTTCCCATTGGCGCTCTCATGGCGTTCTCATGGC
>CALFOM010000040.1 GCA_937919685.1 uncultured Phycisphaera sp. | reverse complement strand
TGCTGCCTTCTTCACGAGGAATCGTGAAGAGATTGATGTCCGCTTCGGATTGGAAGACGCGATTGGAGGTGGTCTTGCCGGTCGGTTTTCTCTTGAACCGAGACTCGAACACCAAGACACTCGAGCCTATCAGGATGATCGTCGAGGCCGGGCTCGAGGCGATCACGAAGTACAAAATCACTCCAGCGCCCGGCGTGGAAATGCTCTTCGTGCCGTCGGCGGACGAATTACAGGCGTGGAACGACAGTGCAGGGGGATGGGCGTCCTTGGTGGATTCCGTTCGTTCCGTGAAGTTCCCGTATAGACACCTCGAGATGTTCGCCCGCGGCTCAAAGGAGCTTTCGGAGATCTTCGACCGAATGGTCACCGCGGGGGATTTCGAGGAACACTGACGATTCGGCCATTGCGGCTGGGCCACGTCGCGATCTGCTGGCGATCGATCTTCCCTGACGAGTTCATGGGAAACTCGTCGACCTCCTGCATCTTTCTGGGGATCATGAATTTCGGAAGTTCCAGCCGGGCGAGTTTCTTGATCTCATGGAGCGGCCGTTCCGATCGGCAGAGATAACCGACGAGTCCCATGATCTGCCCGTCGTTGTCTTCGATCGGTACCACGATCGTGGCGTCGGCACCGGAGATGCTTGTGAGCACGGCCTCGATCTCGCCGAGCTCGACCCGGTGACCGAGGATCTTGATCTGCGAATCCCGGCGCCCGATGAAGAGGATCTGCCCGGTCTCCTCGTCGAGGCGGACGTTGTCTCCAGTCCTGTAGAACGCCCGGCCCTTCTCGTCATGGGCGAATGCTGCGTCGGATGCCTGCTGGTCCCCCCAGTATCCGGCGAACACCTGAGGGCCATGGATCTGGAGTTCGCCTCCGGTCCCGGTTTCGTCGCCTCCCAGTCTCCATTCGTGTCCTTCATGGACTGCGCCGATGGGAACGATGTCGCCGTCTCTTCGAGCGTTCTCACGCTCGTATTCGTGAACGGTGATGGCCAGGGTGGTTTCCGTCGGGCCGTAGAGGTTCTCGACGGTTGCGTTCGGGGCAGCATCCGAGAGTGAACTCGCATCACGTTCGAGCAGGGGCTCGCCGCAGAAAAGGCCCCAGCGAAGATCCGGAGCGCTTCCGCCTCCGAGGCGTCCCGCTTGTCTCGTCAGTCTGATCCCTGAAGGCACGGAGAACATGACGGTCGCCCGGGTCCGGTTGAGATAGGCTTCGAGATCAAACTGTTCCGGCCCCGTGGGGGGGCAGAGCGTGCCACCGGCATCCCAGCATGCGAATTGATCGAAGAGCGAGAGATCGAAGGTCAACGCGAAGAGCTGGGTGAATCGATCCGACGCGTTGAAGCCGTACCGTTTTCTGACGTGGGCGAGGAATTCAAGGATGT
The DNA here is from genome assembly GCA_937919685.1 of uncultured Phycisphaera sp. Lineage (GTDB taxonomy): Bacteria > Planctomycetota > Phycisphaerae > Phycisphaerales > SM1A02 > UBA12014. The sequence continues at coordinate 707 of CALFOM010000040.1, read as the reverse complement.
TCTCGTGTCGAATCGGAACACCTTTGGGCATTCCGGTGCTACCCGACGTGAAAAGCAGATAGGCGAATGGCGACGGGTCGCCGGCGATCGCATCGAAGTCCTCGGAGGCATGCGTCGGCGGCGACTCCGGTCCAGCCGTCACGATGTCGGGAACCAGGCGTTCGAGGATCGCCATGCGTGGAGCGTCCGCGAGCACGGATTCGTCGACGATTGCATGCCGTATCCCGCCACGCTCGAGCATTCGCTCCATTCGGTGGAGCGGAAGACCAACCGTCAGCGGCATGAATCCTCGACCCGCCAGGAGCGAGCCGAGGTGGCCCGTCATCGCGTTGATCGTGGATCCGCAGCACACACCGACGAAGTGATCGTGTTCCCCGGATTCACGCGGGCCGATCCGGCGAGCCAGAGAGGCCGCTCCGTCGAGAACCTCCCGGTACGTCCATTCCCGTTCCGGCCCTTCCACCGCGACGGCCTGCCCGTCCGCGAGGGCTGAATCGATGAACACGTCGCCGAGCCGGTTCGACCGTGGATTGTCGCGAGGATTCTTCGGTGGATCTTCGGGAGCGGATCGCGTCATTGAAGGTCTCCGGGAATCACGTACGGTCCGGGCTTCGTGACCCGGGTTCCGCACTTGTCGCACTGGTTGCGGGAATCATCGGCCCAGAACGTCTCCATCGCATCGCGGAAGTGGATCACGATGTCCCTGC
>CALFOM010000039.1 GCA_937919685.1 uncultured Phycisphaera sp. | reverse complement strand
CTTCCAAGCTGAATGTCGACGGTTCGAACCCGTTCACCCGCTTTTGAGAATCCAGGCAGGCACTTCCATCGGGAGGGCCTCCGGAGATAGATACCGCGGGAATCGACAGCAGAAACGCCGTGGCCTTTGGGTCGCGGCGTTCGTCCTTCTGGTTCCAACGTTCAAGCATCTCAGGGAACGGTAGATTGAGCCCCATTCCCTCCAGAAACTCCTGTTCCCGGGGTTTCCTTGGTCGCGAGGTGGGGCTCTGTGGTCTCGCCGGTTTCACCACCATCGCAGTCTTCCTAGAAAAAAGGAATCACATGCCCACGCCGTTCCTCCGCGCCGTCGTTCTCGGATTTGTTCTGGCCGCCGGAGCATCCACGCTCGCGGACACCATCGTGCAGGAAGGCGGTCTCTCCGGCGAGGCCGGGCCGCCCACCGAACATCTGATTGTCCTCGATCAGTTCGATTCGATGGACGGTACGCGGATTTTGAACGCCGTCACACTTGAGTTTCAGACGATCCTCTTCGCCGAAGCGGTCACCAACGGCGAAGGCGGATTCATTCATCTGTATGCGTCACTGTCCGCTGACTACTCGTACCTCAATGGACCGCTCATCGCAGAGACCGAGGCGATGATCGAAGACGTCGTCGACAACGGAGATCTACCGTTTTCTATTCTCTACCTCGACGAGGACCTCGTGACCGTCGAGTTGGTCCAGCCGCGCGATCTCGCGCCTTGGCGGGGAGACGGGGCCGTCGAGCTGATGGCAATGGCCCAAATGACGCTGGTCGATGACCCCCCGGACGTGATTGATTTCTTTGGCTCGGGCATGGTTACCTACGTGGTGACCTACGACTACGACGTGCAGCCGGCTTGTCCTGCAGATCTCGACGGTGACGGGACGGTGGATGGCGCAGACCTCGGGATACTCCTGAGTTGCTGGGGTGGGAGCGGTGCCGAGTGCGACCTCGATGGCGACGGGTCGGTCGACGGGGCCGATCTCGGTCTCATGCTCACGGCATGGGGGCCGTGTGACTGATGGTTTGCCCTGCAGATCCCGGGCTAGAATGCATCCTCCGCGATCTTCCGCGATCCTCCGCCCGCGAAAGATAGACAGAAGTGCCATGGATCCTTTTCTCGCATGACCACCCTCGTTTTCGCGATCCTGCTTCTCTTGAATGTGCTCGTCGTGCCGCCGGCGGGCGCGGAACATGATTTCGAGGTCCGACCTGTTCAGCTCGGCGAATTGAGGCTCGTCCATCAAGTCGGGCCGGAGTTCTTCACGGGTGGGGCGCCACGCGGTGATGCCGACTACGAGTCGCTTCGGGATGCCGGTATTCGCACGGTGATTTCGGTCGACGGTGCGAGGCCCGACATCGAAGTCGCTCGGGTCCGTGGGCTTCGATACGTTCATCTGCCGA
>CALFOM010000038.1 GCA_937919685.1 uncultured Phycisphaera sp. | reverse complement strand
CCATCTGGAGCCGTCACCAGCGCCGTCGGAATGACGAGCAATCCGTTCGGCATCAAGGTGATCCAACCTTTTATGGATCTGGAGCGTCGAAGCAAGCCTGACTTCCACCGCAGTATCGCCCGCACTTTTGGCGGTGACCCGCCCGCCAGATCACCCCGTGCGATCGCCGGCGACCACTCGAGCCAATCCCGGTCGACTTTCACGGACAGATCGAAGCGGGCCCCGGTAACCGCCGCCGCCCCCGCGTCCGGGGGTGTTGCGAAACCGATCCCTCCCGAGATGATCGATTCCAACGAGTCGACATCCGTCCGGAATCCTTCGAATCCAAACTCGAAGGCCACACCACTGGTCGAGAAGAAGCGAGTCCCGCTCCGAACCAGCGGGGCATATCTCTCCTGAATCAACACCGTCGATTGAACCCGGGTGGAATCTGATGTCAGGTCAACATCGATGATCTGGCCAGCCGGCATGCCGCGATAGGACACCAGTCCGCCACGGCGCATTCCCGCTCGCTCGGATGACTCGACGATGATCTCAAGGTCGCCGGACGAAGCGCCTATCACGATCGGCGTTCGATCCAATCCCAGGAAGGGACCGCCATCGAGCTCGCCGGCCCCAGGAACCAAGGCGAGATATCGAGGCCCGACGACCGTATCCAAACCGCGAATCCCCCCGAAGTCGAGCTCGGGCCGCTGGATCCAGAATCGAGTTCCCGCGCGGAGAAGTTCGCCGGCGTCCGCCTCGAGTTCCGCAATAACCCGCACCCGACCCAGCCCGTCATTCCAGTCGAACACGACCTCTTCGACCCGTCCCACCTCGACGCCATGACAGCGCACCGGATCGCCCGCCTCCAGACCATGAGCATCGAGGAACTCAATCTCGATCTGGGGGCCACGACCAAACCAGGCGTCCACGGAGACCCAGACCGTCACTGCGACGGCAAGGACCGGAACCAGCCAGATGAGCCGCCCCCGACGGCTCGACGCTTCCACGATCGCGTCCGGGACGTCGGAGACGCCTCGAGAATCGGAAGTTGACGTCACGTCTTCACTCATGGTGATTCCTCCACTCGAACCAGTCGGGGATCGAAGCTCATCGACGCGAGAAGACTCAGCGCGACCACGCCGGCGAAGATCAGCGCACCAGCGCCGGGTTCGATTGAAACCAGGTCACCGATTTTGATCATCGCTACCACCGCGGCGACCAGAAGCACGTCGAGCATTCCCCAGCGACCCGCCCGCTCCACCAGTCGCCAGACAACCGCACGAGTGGCGGGCGTGGTGCGAATCTTTGTCGTCGAGAGCAGGAGCAACCCAGACAGTTTCAGAATCGGAACGACGACGGAGCAAACAAGGACGATGAGACCGAGCCAGCCATGCCCGTCGGTGATTAGATCCGCTGCCCCCCGGAGGATTCCGGTCTCATGCGCATGCCCAAGTTGTTCAACCCGCATCACCGGAAGCAACACCGCGGGCGGGAAGAGCACTAGTGCCGCGAGCGCCAGCGCCGCGGTCCGGTCGCGAACCTTCGAGGATGATCCCGCGAGTTCCGCGGTCAGACGCGAGTGACAATGCGGACAACGAAGATCACCCCGCCCACCGATCGAACGCGTTCGAGGCATTCCGGCGACACCGCCGCAGGTTCGACATCCGATCAAGTCGGACCGCGAGTTCACGGTGCTGCTGCGTCACCGGAATCGGCGACGCTCCGCTCTAGGGGACCAGTGAATCGCCAAAGCGCCCCTTCGCCGGACATCGCATCGCCTTCGAACGTACAGACCCACAACTCGCCGTCCGCGTCCTCTCCGAAACTGGCGATCTTGGAATTCCGCAGACGAGCAATCTCCTTCGGACCCTCGATCAGTTTCCCGTCCTCGGCCCGTAGTCCCCAGATTCGACCCGACTCGTAGTCGGCGTAGAGATAGACCCCGACCGCGGCGGGCCGGGCCTTGCCGCGATAGACGAATCCACCGGTCACACTGATCCCGTCAGATCTTGGATAGTCGACGACCGGATCGATGAAGACGGACTCTTCGGGAGGCGTCGCCGTATCGAACTGGTGGGTGCCCTCGCGATAACGCCAACCGTAGTTACCACCCTTGCGGATGAGGTCGATTTCCTCCCACTGATTCTGACCCACGTCGCCGGCCCAGAGTTCACCGGTCTCGCGATCGAAACTCATCCGCCAAATGTTCCGCAGGCCGTAGGCCCAGATCTCCGGTTTCGCTTCCTTGGTTTCGACGAACGGGTTGTCCGCGGGGATCTTGTACGCCCGATCGCCTTCCGTCCCCGAAGGGTCGATCCGCAGCACCGTCGCGAGCAGAGTGCCGAGGTTCTGGCCGTGGCCCATCGGATCATTGGCCGCGCCGCCGTCTCCGAGCGACACGTAGACCATCCCGTCGGGACCCACGAGTACCGTTCCACCGTTGTGATTCCCGAACGGTTGCTCCACTTCAAGCAGCACTTCCTCGGATTCCGGATCCGCGATGCCGTCGCCCGCGATCTTGAATCGACTCAGTACCGACCGTCGGGGACTGCTCGCGGTGTAGAAGAGGTAGAACGTCGCGTCCGTCTCGACCTCGGGACTGAACGCCATCGAAAGAAGCCCTTCTTCGTTGTGCTTCATCCGGACTTCAGGGCGGATGTCGAGAAAGACCTTTGCCTTCGACTCATCCGGCTTGGTGCGATCGAGCACCAGAACCCTCCCCGGCTGCTCAACCACGAAGAGTTCGTCAGGTCGATCGGGCCGCACCACCACCTGGATGGGTCGCTTGAACTCCACGTCCCGAAAGACCCGGATGGGTCTCATCCTTGGAATCTCGACCGAGGAACTCGCACTTGACGTCGATGCGGAGGTGAGCAAACGTGCCGGCGCTTCCGGCGTGGTCGCGAACGTGATCGTGGTGACGAGAGAAGCAAGAAACAGATGGAACACGGAAATCTCCAGAGAACTTCGGTCGATCAGGCTCGTCGAATCGACATCACGCGTCGCAACGGCTCTCCCGATGACCTCGGCCCCGATTCGGCTCCGGACAGCATAGGCTCTGGAGACGGTCCTCCGTCGAAGGAGCTGGTGGTGGCTCCCGACGAGGCTCGCGGCATTCCCTCGAACCCCGGTGCCACTTGAGAGCCCGTCCTGCTGGACCGGTACACTCTGCCCATGCTCGAGCCTCGCGTCGTCAATCACCCCGGCACTCGTGCGTTCGTCTCACTCGCGGCCTTCGTGATCGTGGCGGGCGGCATGAAGTTGGCGGCGAGCATCGTGGTGCCGATCCTCGCCGCCATCTTCATCGCGGTCATCAGCGTGCCGCCCACCGCGGCGCTGGTCCGGCTCGGCATTCGACGCTGGATCGCCGCCATGCTCGTCTTCTTCGTGGTCATGCTGGTCGGACTCGCCGCGGCCGCGATCATTGCATCCACCGCGACGTCCTTCGCCCAGGAGCTCCCGACCTACGAGAAGCTTCTTCAGGACAAACTCACGGAGAGCGTCGCGTGGCTCCAGGAAAAGGGCGCCAACATCACGGTGGATCAGGTTGATGACATTCTCGATCCGGCAAAGCTCTTCCCATACATCCAGCAGACGCTCGCGGCCTTCGTCGGCCTTCTCCAGAGCACCGTGTTCGTGCTGCTCACGGTGATCTTCATCCTGATGGAAGCCACCGTCCTGCCGGACAAGATCCGCTCGATCAACGGCGCCTTCGGAGGCAAGATCGGCGAAGGCGATGCTGCCGTGGTTCGCTGGCGACGAGTCCTCGGCGATCTTCAGGGTTATCTGGTGGTGAAGACTTACACGAGTGCGGTAACAGGATTGCTCGCCGGACTCGGCTGTTGGTTCTTCGGCGTCCCGTATCCGATGGTGCTCGGTCTGATCGCATTCGTGCTCAACTACGTCCCGTCGCTCGGATCGATCATCGCATCGGTTCCGGCGGTGCTTCTGGCCCTCGTGCTCGAAGGCGTCGGGCCGGCGATCGGCGTCGCGATGGTTTATCTGGTGATCAACATCGGCATTGGAAGCATCACGGAGCCGCGGATCATGGGCCGTCGAATGGGCCTCTCCCCGCTGGTCGTGTTCCTCTCTCTGGTCTTCTGGGGATTCATCCTTGGCCCGGTAGGCATGTTCTTGTCGGTTCCCTTGACGATGATCGTCAAGATCCTCCTCGAAGGAACCGAGGATCTTCACTGGATCACCGTGATCCTTGGTTCGGGAAACGGATTGCCGACTTCTCCCGACAAGCCCGATTCCTGAGTCGTTCAGAAGCAAGTTCCGAAGACCCGCCGTGCCCGTGAACGAATCTCCGCCAAGACGCCCTCTTTTTCCCCGGCCGTTTCTGGTCTGGATCGTCGTTCTCTACGCGTTCCTAGGGTGGTTAATCGTCGGCGGCGGGCATCTCACAACCGCGCTTCAGAACTGGCCCATGGCGATCGCCATGGCCGTCGGCTCCTACATCGCAGGATCCACCCCCATGGGCGGCGGCACGATCGGCTTCCCGGTGCTCGTGCTCGTCTTCGGCGAGTCCGCGGTGATCGGTCGCGACTTCTCCTTTGCGATTCAGGCGATCGGCATGACCAGCGCCAGTGTCTACATACTCAGTCGCCGGCTCCCCGTCGCCTGGAGCGTCCTGATCCCCGCCATGATCGGATCGGCCATCGGGACGCCGCTCGGGGTTCTCTTTCTAGCTCCTCAGGTCGACGACCTCTTCGTGAAACTCCTCTTCGCCGTGACCTGGGCCGGCTTTGGCATCGCCCAGTTCCGGCTGATGCGCCATCTGCTCGAACCGGAACCGCTCGCCCACCCGCACCTCGGGTTCGATTGTTTCATCGGCCTGCTGGTCGGTTTTGGCGGCGGACTCTTCATCGCAAGCATCACCGGAGTGGGTATCGACATGCTCCTCTTCGTCGTGCTGGTACTCCTAGTGCGGGTAGACGCACGTTGCGGTATCGCTTCGAGTGTGATCCTGATGACCTTCACCTCGATCGTCGGGCTGACGACCAACTCCCTTGCATTCGGCATCCCGAGCGAGGTCTGGTCGAACTGGTACGCCGCCGCGCCGGTCGTGGCCATCGGCGCCCCGCTTGGAGCGCTCGCAGCCTCGGTGATCCCCCGGGGGGTCACGCTGGGCATTGTCTCGGTCCTGTGTGTCGCGCAGTTCGTCGCGTTCTGCGCCGCGGAGCGGATTTCGGGATGGACGCTCGCGGCGTCACTGATCGCGTTGGCGGCGACTACGGCGGGATTTTCGTTGGTCAACCGCTGGGGGGAATGGCGAATGCAACGACTTCGCCAGACTCAGCCGTCCGATTGAAAGACCACCGAAATCCCGGGCTCACTCCATCGTCTTCCGAGCCGCGGGGTCTTCGTCGCGGTTCAGGTGAACGAAGGCGTTCTCCTCGGGGCGATTGATCGACATCTTGCCCGCCTTCTTGTCGACCTTTGCGATGATCCATCCTTCGTTGATCATCGCCTCCATCGCCTGTACGGCCAACTTGATCGGAGACCGATGACTTTCAATGCTGCTCGGACCGCCGTAATACTCGACAACCATCTTGTGGATGCGATCGATCCGTGACTCCTGCGCAAGGATGTCCACCACCACCTTGAAGATGCCAGTCATTGGCAATCGATTCTGGCCGCGGACCCAGCAATCTTCCCGCTTGATCTTCCCATCCGTGTACACCGGCATCAACTTCCGCTCTGCATTCCGCAAGTTGAGCTTGAGAACGTTCTTATGGTTGAGTTCCCAGTCACCCTTCTTGTCGGTGAGCACCCAGATGACCTGCTTCAGTGAAGGAAGGTCGCAGGTACCGAGGGCGGGCGTCGAGGAATTTTCGTTGGTGAAACCGCCCTGTGCGAGCCATCTCCAGGCCGCCTCAGGGGACATCTTGATGCCAGATTCGCGAGCGATTTCCGCGCAATGGTCCTGAAGATCGGTGAACTGGCCGTTGGAGGCGTACCAGAAGTCTGCAAAACGGATGTGCTGCTTGACGCGGCGAAGCTGCCCTTCGCTCAACGAATCCTTGAGCCAGTCCGCATCCTTGTTCTCGTCAGAATCAAGCAGTTCCAAGAGCGTGTAGGCGAGCTCGCGAGCTCCGGTGTGCGCGAGCGTCATCCCGGCCGCAAGAATCGGATCCGCGAAGCCGATCGACTCGCCGACGAGGAACCAGTTCTCTCCGTGCCCACGCGAGGACGTGAATGACCAGTCCTTGGTCGCCTCCACCATTCCCCGCGGCGTGGCGTTCTTGACCAGTGCGGAGATGCGATCGTCGTTTCGGATCGCTTCGTGGTAGCAGTCTTCGACGCTGACCCCAAGACCTTTGTAGTGGTCCGCGGGGACGACGTACCCAATGGAGGTCCGGGTCGGCCCGAGGGGAATAAACCAAATCCATCCCGCGGCCTGACTCATGACCTGAACGCGGGTCCCGCCAGACCCGACCTCGATGGCCCAATCGGCGTCTTCCCAGTAGTCCCAGAAGGCGACGTTCTGAAGTTTCGTCTCCGGACGAGTCTCGACGCCCATGGCGCGACGAAGCGTTCCCACGTGCCCGGTGGCATCGATGTAGTACTTCGCTACCACCGTTGACCCATCGGCAAGTCGGAGGCCCTCGACGCGATCGCCATCGCGGAGAACTTCGGTGACCTGCGTCTCCTGCCTGGCTTCCGCACCAAGCGACTCGGCGTGACGAAGAAGAATTTCGTCATAGATCGCCCGATCGACCTGGAACGCGGTCTGATGCCTCAAGCCTTCGTACGGAGTGGGACGAGAGAGCTTCTCCACCTCGCTTGGCGGGGCAAAATCAAAGTTCCAGAGTTCGGGGTTCTTCCCCCACCGATAGGTCGCACCGATCTTCAATGGAAATCCGGCGTTTTCAATCTCGTCCCAGCAACCCATCTCGTCGATGATCGCGCTGATCGCCGGCAGCTGGCTTTCGCCGACGTGATCGCGAGGGAACTTCTCCTTCTCAAGCACCAGAACCTTCGAACCGGGTCGGTACTTCATAAGGAGCGCTGCGGTGGTGGAACCAGCAGGCCCACCGCCGATGATCGCAACCTCGCACTCGTGAACGGTTTCGGAATTCAACCTGACGATCATTGCGAAGTTCCCTTCTTGAACGATATCTGCTGGACGCTACCGACCGTTGCGCGGCTGCCCTTGTGCCCGACCTGTGAATGAGCCATTACAGAACGCTCGCCTCACAGACCCCTCCGATGCGTTCCGTCCAACGAAGGGGACGATGCACCTATATACGCCCGGACGACCCTATCTCCGATATCGGCTCGGCAGAACCCCATCCTGACGGCAACCCGACCAATTCTAGACCCTAGACATGCTCATTCCAGAGTAAAGCAATAATTGCCGCATCATCGTGCGTTCTAATACCCCGATCTGGCGACTATTCCGGACGAAGGAATCGTCGGTTTCGGTGATTGATCACTGAAAATCCACTTCCAGAATCGACACGTCGTCCTCGAACTGATCCGACTCCATCAGCAGCCGACCCTTCGCGGTCAGCTCGGCGATTCGATCGTCTTCAACCGCTATCGGGCGCGAGATGAACTCCTTGAACTCGTCGTAGTCCCACATCTCGCCGTTCGCCATTTTGAGTTCGAAGACGCCGTCGCTGAAGACCAGAAGCCGGTCGCCGGATTTCATCTTGATCGAATCGACCTGCGGCTCCATCCCCGGCATCGCACCGATCACCATGTTCTGAGAATCGAGCCAAACGTGGCTTCCGTCCTTGGAGATAACCAGCGAAGGAGGATGACCGCCACCGCAATACGTCAGTTCATTCGTTCGCCGATCGTAGACGCCGTAGAAGAGGGTGAAGAACATTCCACCGTGATCCGACATCTGGAACGATTCATTGAGCTGTGCGGTGACCGCCGCAGGATCGGCGATGACTTCGAGATCTCGAAATCCACTGCGGATCAGATTGATCACAGAGATCGAGAGGAGCGCGGGACCAACTCCGTGGCCACAGACATCGAGAAGGTAGATCGCGAACCGATCCTCATCGATCCAGTGATATCCGAAACTGTCACCACCCAGCGAGGCCGACGGAATGAACGACCATCGCGTGGTGATCAGCCCTTCGATCGGCTCGTTCAGCAGACTCTCCACGTAGTCCGCCGCCTTCTGGAGCTCCCTCTGGAGGTGGCTCTCGCTCGCCTCGAGCATCCGGAACGCTTCATTTCGCTGAATGGCCGCGATGAAACCCGCGCTGTGGTATCGAATTCTCGCGATGAGTTCGAGCGCATCGGGAAGTTTGACGACGTAGTCGTTGGCACCACGCTTGAACGCCTCGGCCTTGGTGGTTCCCTCTTCGCGTGAGCTGAGTACCACGATCGGAACCTGCGATGTTCGTTCGTTCTCTCGATACTGGGTGACCAGATCGAGTCCATCCACCTCCGGCATCACGAGATCCTGGAGGATCACGGTCGGAAGAAAGCGCTCCGCAGTCTCAATCGCCTTGGTGGGATCCTGGCAGTATTCGTAGGCGATCCCCTTCTCAGCCGCGAGAATCCGGCGGACCGCTTCTCCGATCATCGCCTGATCGTCGACCAGTAGGACTCGGACTGTTTTTTCAGAATCAAGACTCGTATCGTTCATCATTCCGCTCCAACGATGCCGAGCCGCGACGCGACCCGATCGCCGATCTCGTCGATGGAAAGAATTTCCATCGCGCCACCTGCGCGGATCGCCGCGGCAGGCATCCCCCAGACGGCACTCGTCGCTTCGTCCTGAGCGATGGTGTGCCAACCAGCCGCCCGCAATTTCGCCATGCCCTCTGCGCCGTCGGTCCCCATCCCGGTCAGGAGCACCGCGATGCCCTTGAAGGTGCACGCTGCTGCGCTCATGAACAACTGATCAACAGACGGACGATGAATGCTGTCAGCAGGTTCGAGACGATGATCATATCCACCTTCCGTGAGGACCAGATGCGACTCTGCGGCCGCGACCACCACCTCACCGGGACGCATGGGTCCGGGTCTTGATCCAACCACCTGATGACCCGTGGTCTCGGAAAGCCAGTTCGTCAGCCCCGACACGAACCGATGGTCGATGTGCTGCACGATCACAATCGGAACGTGGAGCGAGGTGGGAAGCGACGAAAGCACTCGCCGGAGCGACTGCGGACCACCGGTCGAGGCGCCGAGCAAGACGACCGATGGCCGGTGGTTCGACGAGACGGAGGCCACCGATGACGGCGGGGAAATCGCATCTCGGATCGCCGGTGAATCCAGGGACGTTCGGAATCCCCCGGGATCGCGCTGGAGCTTCGCGATCCGATCAAGAAGCGGAGCTCCGCCACGGATCGACCCATCGAGGCCCATCGTCGGCGTCTCCACGGCATCCACGGCGCCGCCCGCCATCGCCTTCACGACGCGACGGGCGTTCCCTTCGATCGTCGCCGTGACGACGAGAATGGGGCACGGATGGGTTTTCATGATCAGACTGGTCGCTTCCGCCCCGTCCATCACCGGCATCACCAGATCCATGAGGATCAGATCGGGTCGATCCCCGGCGGTCTTCGATACGGCATCGCGGCCGTCGACCGCGGTCCAAGCCACCTCAAGCCCGTCACTCGACTCGATGATCCGACGCAACGTCTCCGTCGCCATTCGGAGGTCATTGACGATTCCGACCCTCATGCTTCGATTCCGAGGAGGTCGCGAACGGTGGTCACGAACGAACCCTCACGAAAACTCCCCTTGGTGAGATAGGCGTCGGCGCCCGCCTGCATGCCCGCAAGTCGATCGGCTTCCCGATCCTTGTAAGAGACCACGACCACCGGGATCGTCTTGAACCGCTCATCGGCTCGGAGCGTCGTCACCAGTTCGATTCCGTTCATTCTTGGCATGTCGATGTCGGTCACCACGAGATCGTAGTGGCCGGCCTGAAGAGCATTCCAACCATCAACGCCGTCGACCGCGGTCTCGACCTCGAGTCCCATCTGCACCAGGATCTGTCTCTCCACTTCGCGCACCGTGATCGAATCCTCGACCACCAGCACCCGCTTCGCTCGCGCCGCATCGCTCGAGACTCGATCCCGACCGGTCCCTCGAAGTCGCCCATCGCCGAGCAATTGCCGAATCGACTTCAGGACATCCTCCACATCCAGAATGAACAGCGGGCTTCCGTCTTCGAGCATGGCGGAGGCACCGACGTGCGGCACCCTCCCGAATCTCGGATCCAGACGACGAACCACCAGGTCCTGCTCACCGAGGAATCGATCGACCACGAGGCCGCATCGCCCCGTCGAATCCCCGACCACCACGACACTCTCGACATCGGGATCGCCTTCCGTCTCGGGGAGGCCCAGAAGCGTGGCGAACCTGATCAACCCGATCATGCCGCCTTCATACTGGAATTGCCGACGGCCTTCGATCGTCGTGATCTCGGAGGCGGGAACCCGCGTCACTCGAGAAAGACGGGCAAGGGGAAGACCGAAGGGCTCACCGTCCACTTCCACCAACGCCGCCCGAACCACCGAACGAGTGACGGGAAGTTGGAGCTCGAAGGTCGTACCGACTCCGAGCGTCGACTCGACCCTGACGGCGCCTCCGACCTCGTGGACCATGGACTGAACGACGTCGAGTCCGACTCCCCGACCGGAGACTTCGGTGATTGCCGCTGCCGTCGAGAACCCCGGCAGGAAGAGAAAGTCGTGGAGTTCCGGACCTTCTAATCTCGCCGCCATCGTCTCATCGACAAATCCACGTTCGACGATTTTCCGTCGAAGAGATTCAGGATTGATTCCTCCGCCGTCCTCTCGAACCCGAACCAACAGCATTCCCGCGTGGTGCCGAGCCTCAAGCACGAGGGTCGCGGTCTCCGGTTTTCCGGCCGCCCGCCTCACATCTGGAAGCTCGATCCCGTGATCCACTGCATTTCGAAGCACGTGCGTGAGCGGTGCTTCAAGCGACGCGAGAATTTCGCGATCCACTCGTGTGCGCCCACCCTGAACTTCAAAACGAACCTTCTTTCCCAGCTTCTTTGCGAGATCTCGGATCATCCTCGGGAACCCATGACCCCCGTCCTCGAACGGTCGCATGCGACTGCCCAAGACCTGTCCGTACAAATCGGCCGAAATCTCCTCGGTCCGGCGGAGCAGACCGTCGAGATCACTGATCAGACCAGCGACCGCAAGACGACCTTCGTCGATCTCCCGACGCAGTTCGCGCAGCGGTTCGTGTCCGTCGCGCAGCGCCGCACCGACCCCGCCCTCCATGCCTTCGAGTCGATGATCGAAGTCGGCGGCCTGCGCTCGAATCCCTTGGAATCGACGGGAGGTGATCATGACCTCGCCTGCAAGTTGCATCATGCGCTCGAGACGACTGGAATCAACTCGTACCGTCCGCGATTCCTCGTCTTGCTCTCGTGACAGGGCCGCCTCGGACGTTGGCGGGGCGTCCGATGCAGGCGGCGGCGCAGGACTCTCCGCGAACGCGGCCGCCGGGACCTCTGCGGACTCCTCGACGACGAGCTCCGTTTCGACGACTTCTGTCTCCGGAGGCGGTGCCGGCGCTTGAACGACCACCTCCGCGGCGGCGACGACAACGGCGATCGACGCTTCGAGAGCGGTAATCGTCTCCGTGATCTTCGGCTTGTGCTCGATGCTCCATCCCTCGATCGCCGCCTCGTCGATCTTGGAGAGACTTCGAAGCAGATCGGTTCCCGCCAGCAGTTGGTCGACCCGTTCCGAGACGAGGGTCTCCTTGCCGTCTTGCACCGCGACGAAGACATCTTCCATCGCATGCGCGAGACCGACCGCGATATCCAGTCCGATGATCCGCGCCGCACCCTTGACCGAATGCGCCGCTCTCATCAGTGGTTCGATTGCGACGCCCCCGTCGGTCGGGTTGGCTTCGAGTTTGAGCAGGCCCGACTCGAGGGACGCGCAATGCGTCTCCGCTTCTTCGCGGAAGAGATCGAACATCGAGAAGCCACCGAGGTCACTCATCGGAGCCCCCGATCCAGCAGATCCAGCAGCCGAGCGGAATCCAATAGCGCCGCCAGCCGGCCGTCCAGTGAGATCAGTCCAACGGTGTGACGGTGGAGCGAGGCCGATATCGTCGTCGGGGGATCGATGATCATCGCACGAGGCACGCGGACCATCCCTTCAACTTCATCGACCGGAATTGCCCATCGCCGATCCGGCGGCCCGACCACAACGAACCTTGGTTCCGCCGGTGACGTGTCCCGAACGAGGTCCAGAAGAAGATCCAAACGCGCGGCAGGGACGATCTCCCCATCGACCGCGGCAACACCGGCGAGATGTTCGGAGTTTCGATGCGGCACTCGACGAATGATCGCAGGCTCGTGCACTCGATCCGCGAAACGGGCGTCGAATCCAAGCCATTCGTCACCGATTCGAGTGATCAAGATGGTGAGTTCGTCCGCTTCGACCTCCTCATGTCGCTGCGCGGCAAGTCTGGTGTTCTCATCAAGCGCTGCGGATGAAATCGGCCGTTCGAGCAGTCGGTCCATCGCCAGCCGCGAACTGGTCGCATCGCCGCCATCGCCATTCAATGGAGATTGTTCGTTCATTCCTCGAGTTCTCCATCTGAGCCGAGTCGATCAAGCCGTCTTCGGAATCGTGCCGCCACATCGAGTTCACCTTCGGATTCGCACAAGACCGCCATCTGAAGAAGGGCTGAGAAGTCGTCGGGCTTCAGATACAAGGCACGTCGAAGATGATCGCGGGCAGCCTCAACCCGTCCGTCCGCGCTCTCGATCGAGGCGAGGATCAGAATGACCGCGGGATCCGCGGGGTGGGTCACCAAAAGGCCTTCTGCGAGCTCCCTCGCCTCAGGGAGTCTTCCGCGATCCGCAATCCTGCGAATCCGATCCACCTCCGCGGATGACGCGAGGGAAGGGGCAATCGAAACTTCCGAAGGTGCGATCTCGGGCGCAGGTCGCCGTAGGGTTCGGTTCGGAAACGGCCGCGAGGCGGTCGGTGGCGTGACGGCGATGGGCGTTCGAGTCGTGGGTTCGCCCCGGCGAGACCAGGCGAACGCCCCGGGCCGGCCGATCGACGTCAAGGTCTGAAGAAGGTCATGGCGCGGGTCGGCATGACCCGCAAAGAGAACACCGTCTTTCCTGAGATAGGACGACGCCCGACGACAGAGTCGATCGCGGGCATCGGACTCGAGATAGATGAGTACGTTCCTGCAGAAGACAATGTCGCAAGAACCCGGTGCGATCGGAAGCGGCTCGGAGACGACGTCGGCCTCGACAAATCTGACCAGGGCCCGGATTTCGTCGGCGACCTTCCACTGGCGACCTGATTGTTCCACTCGTTTTCGCATGCAGACCGGAAGCTCGCCTCGAACCGCCATCGACGGGAGAATGCCGGTCATCCCCATTTCGATCGCCGACTGACTTCGATCGACCGCCACAACTTCGATTCGATTCACATCGACGCCTGCATCCAGAATGCAGGCCGCGGCGGTGAACGGCTCCTGACCTGCGGCACAACCGAGACTCAAGACGCGAAAAATTCCGGATTGCGACTTCGCCGCCGTCGCTCGTTCATGAAGCAGATCGAATGACACCGGATAACGCCCGATCCAACTCTCCGGGACCGCGACCTGCTCGGAAAGAATTCGTCGCTCCGCCTCCGATTCCATCAGCATGGCACGATGTGACTTCGGGTCAAGGCCGAGGGTGCGAGCGCGGCGATCCAACCAACGCGTGATTCCCGGGCCGCGCAGCAGATCCGACTCGAGCCCACTGAGGCCTGCGATTCGACTGAGTTCGTCGTGATCTGGTTCAGTCACGAGTAGCATCATCCTGGGTCTGTGCCAAAGAGGATCTCCTGATGTTCCGCACGGAGAATCAGGTCCGGGTCGATCATCTGAAGGGTTCGATCCTTGGATTGCAGAATCTCACGAAGATACGGGCGAGATTCGATCGCGATACCGGAAAAATCATTCTCGCCGGCGGATTCGACTTCGAGCACCTCCTGGATGCGTTCGACCAGCAGACCGATGGTCCGCCTCGGGACCGCGGGTTCTTCCGAATCAATTGCCGGCGCGGCGATCGTCGGCGGTGCTTTCACGTCGACGATGATGATCCGTGAACCAATGAGCATTCGAGCCGCGTCCTCGTCGACCAAAAGATGGAGGTCGAGCAAGGGGATCAACCTGCCACGGTGATCGAAAACGCCTCGGATCCAGACCGGCGCATTCGGCAACTCGCGAGTCCGGACGGCTGCAACAACCTCCTCGACCCACGCCGTGGGAAGCACGAATCCCTTTCCCCCGATCGTGAGCTCAAGAACCTGCATCAGGAATCCTCGTTCCCGCGAGCGTCGAGATCCCAGTTCGACAGCGCTCCGGCGAGCATTCCGATGGCCCGCGTCAGTCGCTTGGACACCTCTTGAAGGCGCTGCGAGGAATTATGAGCGCTCTCAGCGCTGGTGGAAAGACCACCCATGGCTTCGTCGATTTGCCTGGCCCCTGCAGCCTGGGAATCGACACCATCCGCCACGCGTCCGAAGGCGCCGGCGTTCTCGCTCGCGGCGTTGATTGCGGTTGCCAGTCCCTCGGATACCTCGCTGGCCTGCTCGACGGCGCGTCGGACTCGATCGGTATACCGATCCATCTCCATCACCCCGCTGGAGACGGCCGACTGCATCTCGGAGACCGTCGCCGTAATGTTGCCGGTGGCGCTCGCGGTCTGATCGGCGAGACGCCTAATCTCCCGCGCCACGACAAGAAAACCAGTTCCGTACTCTCCCGCCTTCTCGGCCTCGATCGCCGCATTCACGGAGAGCAGATTGGTCTGCTCGGCGATGCGACCGATGGTCTCGACGACTCCGGTGATCTCCGCGGCCCGACGGTTGATATCGCCAAGACGATTTCCGATGCCGCTCGTCGCTTCTTCAACGGCGTGCATCGAATCCGACATGTCGTCGAGGCGAGATCGATCAGATTCCATGGTGCGAGCAGTATCTGCGGCACGCTTGTCGACTCGACGGACCTCGTCGGCCAATGCGCTGGTGGTGGCGGCGATCTCTCGAACCGCGGCGGCGATCTCCGTGGCGCTGGCGCCGAACCCACTCGCAGCCTCCGCCTCTCGATTGCTCGTTTCGATGACTTCTCGAGCCACCTCATCGAGCTCGGCTCGAGCCATCTGAACTTCTCCGGCCAATGAGCGAAGCCGCGTGGTCATTTGAAGAACGCCCCGAACCAGGACACCCGTCTCATCGCGGGCGGAGTCGGCGGCGATGTTGGTACACAAATGCCCCTCCGCAACTCGCTGAACCGCAGTCGCGGATCGCTCGATCCGACCGATCACCGGTTTCGCGACGAAGAATAGGATCCCTCCGACCACGACCAGACCAACCAGAACGATGATCGCATTGTTGGCCAGCAGACTCCGAGCCGGCGCCTGGACGACTGAGAGGGGCTGACGGACCACCAGCGTCCAATCGCCGGGACGGACGGTCGAGACGGCAAAGATGCAGATTGTCCCAAGTTCCGGATCGAGGTCCTCCGAGACGAAGGACTGTTCCTCCCGGGATCGCTCGATGAAACGATCGAAGAGGCTCGCGTACGGGCTTTTTTGAACCTCGGTTTCCTGCAGTCGGGCGGTGCCTCCGGAGTCGGCATCAACGGTGGTGGCGATGAAGAGTCCTCGAGTCAGAAGGAACAGATCGCTTTGCGCACCGAGGCCGCTCTGGATCGATTGGAGATGGTCCTGAAGTCCCGCGAGAGATCGATCGACTCCGGCAATGCCCGCGAATCGCCCGTCGATGATGATCGGGTGGGTCTGTTCGATGAGCGGAACACCCTCGTAGGTGTACGGCTTGGTCACCACGCTCGTGGCGACTCCGCTCTCGGCGAAGAGACGCTCGGTCTCTCGATAGTAGAGGTTGTCCAGCGCGTCGATGCCGACGAGCGGCTCAAGGATGATTCCCGCCGGAGCGCTGGCATCGCGATGCCAGTACGGAAGGAACCTCCCGGACTCGTCCATCGATGACGGGGGTATTCCCTGCGTGAGGGCTTCAGCATCGTCCTCCCGGGGCTCCCACCCGAAGTAGGCGGCCTGGAACGCCGGCGTGTCAACGAGCACTCGTCGAGCGAGATCCAGACTTCTTGCACGATCACCGTAAAATCCCGACTCCGCGGCTTTGGCGAGCAGTCGTGCCGCGGTCACCGCTTGCAAATTATCATCCGCAAGATCGAGCGCGGCCAGGCGGGATGCGTCAAGCACCTGCTGCTCGACCGCGCTGCGGACGTACTCACCGGTGCGTTGAAAACTGGTGAATCCGACCAGGACCAGGATCAGAATGATCGGAATGCCGGCAAACAGGAGCAGTTTGCCGGCGACACGATGTTGAAATCGAAGTTGAGTGGAATTCATGACGCGAACCGGCACCGTTCACCATTCCAAAGAATGGTGTCGGTCGAGGATCGCGTCTCCACGCGCAGAGAATCAGCGCAGCACCCGCGCTCTGACGATTGGGGATATCGACCACTTTCAGTTCCCGTCTTGATAAACCAGATCGATCGCATTCCCGGTCTTCCACGAGTCCGTCCTGCTGTCCCTCGAGCCCAGGAATCCCGGAATCCGCGATCTTTCGAGAGAGAATGCCCCGGCGACGGAGTCGGATGGGCGATATCGTCTGCCCTTTAGGTCCTCCTACCTTCGAGCCACCATGCACGATCTCGATCTCAACGCCGTCCTTTCCGCGGTATCCGCTGCCAGTCGCGTTGCGAAACGTGCTGCCGCGGAGCGAGACGATCTCGCCGACCTCCTCAAGGATGACCGAAGTCCGGTCACGGTCGCGGATCTCGCGGTCCAGGTCGCGGTGACCGCGGCGATGCGGGCGGCCGACATTCCTTATTCGGATCGACTGGTTGGTGAAGAAGGCACAGATTCGCTCGACGCCGGCGGCCCGAAGATGTTGGCGCAGATCATTCGTCTCGCGGGCGAAGCGCTCGCGGAATCAGGATTCGGCGACGACGCCCCCACCTCCGAAGCCGCGATCCGCGAACTTCTCGACGCCGGTGGCCTCGACCCCGAAAAGGAGAACCGCGACGTCTTCTGGTCGCTCGATCCGATCGACGGCACCAAAGGATTCCTCCGAGGACAGCAGTTCGCCCTCGCGCTCGGTCTGGTCGAAGGGGATGAACCCGTACTCGGCCTCCTCGGCTGTCCGCATCTGCCGCTCGGCACCGTCGCGGACTACGGCAGCGCGGACGCGTCTGGAAGCGTCTACCTCGGGATCGTCGGCGAAGGTGCGTTCGCCGGGGATGCGCAAGCCCGCACCCTGGAGTCGCTGACTCCGATCAAGGTCTCCGCAACGCCTCCGGAGGGCCGTGTCCGGGTCTGCCTCTCCTACGAGAAGGCGCACGGGGATCAAGATCGAACGAGTGCCGCGCTCGAAGCGACCGGCGTGGCGACGACGCCCATCCGAATCGACAGTCAGTGCAAGTATGCGATGGTGGCCAGTGGCCGGGCCGATCTCTATCTCCGACTCGCCCGCGAGGGATATCGGGAGAAGAGTTGGGACCATGCCGCGGGGTGCGCCGTCGTCCGGGCGGCAGGCGGCTTGGTAGAAAGCGCCACGGGCGAACCACTCCGAATCAAGGGACGATGGGTCGACGCGCCGGGTGGCATCGTGGTTCG
>CALFOM010000037.1 GCA_937919685.1 uncultured Phycisphaera sp. | reverse complement strand
TCTACGGCGCATCGACGAGATCGTTCCCGGCCGAGCCGGTTGAGATCACTTGGATCCCGTTCACGACCGATCCGTGTCCGAAGCTCGTCCGGTAGATCGTCGCGAGCAAGCCCCCGTCTTCACACCAGAGAGGAGCAGACATATGGAATTTGATCCTGAGTGTGTTCTTGACGGCACACGTGCTCGCCGGCATTGTCGCGGCATTCATCGCGTTTCCCGTGGCGGCGCTCGCGAGGAAGGGAGGCGTGCTCCACCGCTGGAGCGGTCTCACCTTCGTGGGCTGCTTCTTCTTCATCTGCGTCGGAGGCTACCTGCTCGAGTTTGAGAATCTCACCGGGACGGTGGTCGACGTCTTCGGACTGGAGTTGAACATCTCTCCCTATCGAGAGGACGGGAGTGTCGACGTGCTCGCGGTCATCAACACCGCGATGGTGAACTCCATGGCCTTCTATCTCGCGGTTTCAGGATGGCGGGTCTGGGCACGGGCTCGTGCCGCGGATCGCGGGGTGTTCCCCAAATTCGATTCGATCATCGCAGTGCTGGAGATCGCCGCAGGATTTCTCTTCGCCGTCACGCTGTGGCGCGCCGTGGACCAGTCGGATCCGGAAGGCCTCTCCGGCGTTCTCTCCGGGTCGCTCGAATTGAGCCATTTAATCATCATCGCGGCGACGCTCTACGTGATGGTCGACGCGGGCTACGATCTCTACATCGGTCTCGCACGAAGACCGCCGAAGACATGGTGGATCATCCATGCCCGCAAGATGATCACTGCCGAGATGGGCCTCGCCGCGGCCTTCCCCTATCGATGCGTCCCGTTCGGAACCACGGGTGGGATCCTGATGCTCGTGGCGATGACCATCGTCCTCGTCTTCGGGATCGCCATTGCGCGTCGCTTCGCGATTCAATCCGCATCCGCGCCAGCTTCCACCTGAGCCGAATCCCCCTGGCCGAAGCATTCCGGAGTCCGCCATGCTCGATTCAATCCTCGGCGTCGTCCTGCCCGTCCACATCGTCGCGGGCGCGATCAGCGCTCTCGTGGCATTCCCGATCGCGGTCTTCGCCGTGAAGGGCAGTCGCCCGCACGTCACCGCCGGACGGTGCTTCGTGGCCGGGTACGTCGTGGTCTGCGTGACCGGGCTGCTCCTCGAGATGGAGCGCACCACCGGAGGCACGATCCGCGTGCTCTGGACGGAGTTCAAACTGGCCGGCCCGCGGGTGAGCGACTCCGGGCATCTCCCTCCGTCGGTGCTCTTCGCCACGGCCACCCTGGATCTTGCTTTTCTGTACCTCGCGGTATCGGGCTGGCGAGTCTGGGCGCGGGCCCGGAACGCGACCCGAGGAGTTTTCACGCGATTCGACACGATCCTCGCGGCGACCGCCGTGGCGGTCGCGATCGCCTTCGGAGTGTCCTGGTGGATCGTGGTCGACGCGGTCGCCACGATGCCCTCGGCGCCGAAGGGCACCACCGGGCCCCATCTCTTCTTCACGGTCGCGGCGCTGATCTTCCTCCTCGACGCGGGACTGGACCTTCGAATCAGCATCAAACGCCGGCCGCCGAAGGTCTGGTGGTTCAAACATGCCCGGAAGATGGTGATGGCCCAGGTGTTCCTCGCCGCCGGAATCCCCTTCCGCTGCGCGGATCTCGAACACGTGGGATTCTGGACGATGGCGACCAGTCTTCTGGTGTTGTTGACCGGAACAATCGCCGCCTGGCACTTCCGTCGCCGACTTCGGATCGAAGCCGGTACTTCGGAGCGACGAACACGGTGATGTGGAATCTTGGGATCGGCCCGTTCGAGACGGCCCCGGCCGAGCCTCCCCGCGTCCGATCGGGCGGGTTTGCAGCACGAGCGATTCCGGAAAGATCCGGTTCGGCGGCGGGTGCTACCACACGAATCCGAGACGGAGAAGCCCGGGTCGATAGACTCATCGCTCCGTCCACCGCGATATCGCGGATCCTCGCCGAGCCGCCTCGAAAGCAACCATGCCCCCCGCCGAAGTCCCCACTCCGAACACGTTCTTCGTCGAATTGTCCGGCGCCGGTATCCCGGAGGTCGACGGGCTCTTCGTGCCCTCCACCGCACC
>CALFOM010000036.1 GCA_937919685.1 uncultured Phycisphaera sp. | reverse complement strand
CAACAGCGGTTGGAACACCCCGGCCTATGCTGGCTTCAACGGCGACAACAGCGGTTGGAACACGCCGACCATGAGCACGCCCTGGAACGGTTTCGCCAACGTCCCGGCTCCCGAGACGACGGTTCCCAGCGGCAACCCCGCCCAGAACTTCGGTCCGCAGAGTTGGACCGGTTGCTCTGCCACCGAAGCAGCCTGACCTGCTGAAGAACATCACGAAATACACGCGGTGCGTCGGCCTCGGCCGACGTACCGCGTCGTCAAATTCGGTACCATTCGTTCGTGCTCGTCACTGCCGAACATGATGTCGCTGGAGCGACCATCGCCGCCGAGAAGGTCGTGGAGACCCACCGGCGACTGGTGGAGTTCCTTCACGCAGGCCAGACGCTCGAGGAAATCGATGCGTTCGTCGGAAGAACGCTGGCCGATCTGGACAGCGTCAGCGCGTTCAAGCACTATCGAGTCCGAGGCCACCCGCCGTTTCCAAGTGAAGCCTGCCTCTCGGTCAACGAGTGCATCGTTCATGGCACCCATGACATGACCTCGACGCCGATCAACCCCGGCGACCTCCTTTCTATCGACATCGGTGTCAAGCATGATGGGTGGATCGGTGATGCTGCCTGGACTTATGTGATCGAAGCCACCGACGAAGTCTCCATGAATCTGGTGATCGCCGGGCGAGAGTCTCTTCGGCTCGGCGTGGAAGCGATGCAGCCCGGCCGGCCACTCGTGGACTGGGCCCGGGTCGTTCAGGATCACGTCGAAAAGAAGTGCGGATTCGGTCTCGTCCGCGGACTCGGCGGCCACGGCTACGGCCGAACACTCCACGGACCTCCGTTCATCTCCAACGTCGTCCCGACGTATCCAGGTGAATGGCCCGACGCCTTCCGGAATTTTCGTCCCGGGATGCTGATCGCCGTGGAGCCGATGCTCGCGGTCAGTACCACGGAAATCCGGAGCGAAGGACGGGAATGGCCGATCTATTCGGCCGATGGCTCTCGAAGCGTCCACCACGAGGCTGACGTTCTCATCACCGAAGACGGACCGGTCAACCTGACCGCGGCCCTCTTCGATCTGCCCGACGTGGTTGGAACCTGAGCTGAGGAACCTTCAAATGCCGACCGGACGCGCCCTCCTCCTGGAAGGGATTCACACCGACGCCGATGCCGCGCTCGAAGCCGCCGGGCTCGAAGTGACTCATGAGAACGGCGCCCTGACGAAGGATGCTCTTGACGCCGCAATGGCAGGCGTCACCGTGCTGGGAGTCCGATCGAAGTCACGGCTCTCGGCGGAGCTTCTCGACCGCCACCCGAATCTGTTGGCCGTCGGTTGTTTCTGCATCGGCACCGATCAACTCGACCTCCGCGACGCGGCCCGACGAGGCCTTGCGGTCTTCAATGCGCCCTTCTCCAATACTCGAAGCGTCGCTGAACTCACCATCGCTGAGATCGTCGCCCTCCACCGCCGGCTTGGAGACCGCAGTCGCGAACTCCACGACGGAATCTGGCGCAAGACCGCCGCCGGCGCTCACGAGGTTCGCGGCCGGACGCTCGGGATCATCGGATACGGACACATCGGCTCGCAGGTGAGCGTGCTGGCCGAGGCCTTCGGGATGCAGGTGATTTACCACGACGTCGCTTCAAAGCTCGCCATCGGCAACGCCCGCCCGGTCGAGTCGCTTGCCCGGCTCCTTGCCGAGAGCGACGTGGTCACGGTCCATGTCCCAGACGAGCCGTCGACCCGGAACATGATCGGCACCTCGGAACTCGGGCAAATGCGGCCGGGCGCGATGCTCATCAACAATGCGCGCGGCTCGGTCGTGGACCTCGATGCCGTGGCCGAAGCCCTCCGAGACGGCCACCTCGGCGGCGCTGCAGTCGATGTCTATCCGACCGAGCCGAGTCGCAACGACGATCCGTTCTCGACGCCCCTCGCCGGCCTTCCCAATGTGATCCTCACCCCGCATATCGGTGGATCAACCGAGGAGGCTCAGGCCGCAATCGCCCGAGATGCGGCCAGCAAGCTCGCCCGCTATCTGGTGGAGGGATCGACGCGAAGTTCGGCGAGCGTTCCGGAAGTCGACCTTCCGAGCCCCCGGCCCGACCGACATCGCATCCTGCACTTCCATCGAAACGTGCCCGGCGTGCTCGGCCGCATGCACACTCTCCTCGCGGAAATTGACGCCAACATCGCCGCCGAATATCTACAGTCAGACCCAGAGGTGAGCTACGTCATCTTGGACGTCGAGTCGGACTCGGTCGAGGAGGTCGCCGAGCGGATGCGATCGATTCCGGAGACAATCCGGATGCGCACTCTTTCCTGAACCACCGCGGTGGAAGTCTCCTCGACGCCTGTGCCGTGATCCCGGCTCTTCAAAGCCAGAATCGGCTAGGCTCGAAAAACCCCGCTACGGAACCAATACCCATGACTCGCTCCGCCGCCACTTCTTCGACTAGCATCATTCTCGCCGCGCCACTCGTCGCCTTCTTCTGCGAACCAAGCCCCCTGCACGCCATGGCCACTCCGCCCCGCACCGAGGCCCGGGCAGTCACCGAGACGATCCACGGCGAGACGTTCGTTGACCCGTACCGCTGGCTGGAATCACTCGAAGCCGAAGATCCGGAGGTGGCGACCTGGACCACGCTTCAGAACGACTACACGGCTGCCGTACTCCATAATCTCCCGTGTCGAGGGTCACTGGTCGAAGAACTCTCTGCGTTGATGAACGTCCCCAGCATTGGCACTCCGGTGCAAGCCGGTGAACACCTCTTCTTCGCGGAACGAGCGGCCGGCGCAAACCAATCGGTGCTCAAGGTGCGGCCCGCCGGCGGCGGGAAGGCCGACGACCGCGTCCTTCTCGACCCCAACACCCTTGACGACGGCGGCCTCGTCTCACTGGACTGGTGGCGACCGACGCTCGATGGCTCGCAGGTGGCCTTCGGAATCAGCCGCGCCGGCGACGAGAACAGCGTCCTACACGTTCTGCGGACTGCCGATGGGACCTGGACTGAAACCGAGATTGCCGGCAAGGTGAGCTTCGGTGGTTGGACCCCCGACGCATCCGCCTTTGTCTACTCGAAGTTGACTGACCTCGACAACGCCTACAGCAGGGTCGTCCGTTGGCACGACGTCGGGACCCACCCTCGACACGACACGACACTCCTGACGCAGTCAGAGCCTCAAAGGGTCCCGTATGGCTCGCTTTCCCGAGACGGCCGCTGGATCATGTTGGGCCTCACTGACGGCTGGAGCCAAAACGACCTTTGGGCGGTGCACGTCGCGGATTGGCATGCGACCGGAACACTGCAACCCGAGGTCATTGCCGAGGGAATCGAAGCCAAGTTCTCGCCCGAAGCGATCGTCGGCGACGTCATGGTGATGAGCACCACCCACGATGCACCGAATGGAAAACTCTACCGAGTCGACCTGACCCATCCATCATCCGACCAATGGAAGCTGTTGGCTGACCAAGAAGGAACCGCCGTGCTCCAAGGCGCCTCCTATGCCCGCGGCACGCTGATCATCCAGTACGAGCAGGATGCGGTCAGCCGCATCGATCGCCGCGACATGTCCGGCCGAAAGCTCGGCTCGATCAATCTCCCGGGACTCGGCAGCGCCGGCATCTCGACCGATCCCGACTCGACGAACGCCTTTCTCTCCTACACCTCGTACAACGAGCCTCGCACCATCTATCGCTGCGACGTGGCGACCGGCAAACTCGGAGGAATCTGGGCTCGCCCCGACGTGCCCGTCGATCCCGACACCGTCGTAGTCCGACGGCTCTGGGCGAAATCCAAGGACGGCACCCGGGTGCCGATGTTCGTCGTTCATCGCAAAGACCTCGATCCTTCGACGCCGCATCCAACACTCCTCTATGGGTACGGCGGCTTCAACATCTCGCTTACCCCGAGCTTCATCGGCACGAACTTCCCGTTCTACGATTCTGGCGGCATCTACGTCGTCGCCAATCTCCGCGGCGGTGGCGAATTCGGCGAAGCCTGGCATCGAGCGGGCATGCTCGAATCCAAGCAGAACGTCTTTGATGATCTCTATGCGTGTGCCGAGGAACTCATCGCCGAGGGACTGACCGATTCGGACCGACTGGTGGTGATGGGAGGTTCCAATGGCGGCCTGCTCACCGGCGTCGCCGTCACCCAGCGCCCCGAACTCTGGACCGCGGTGATCAGCGCCGTCCCGCTCTTGGACATGCTCCGGTACCAGGACTTCCTGATGGCGAGATTCTGGGTGCCGGAATACGGAAGCAGCGAAGACTCCGACCAATTCGGCTGGCTCCGGGCGTACTCGCCGTATCACAACGTTCGCCCGAAGACCGCCTATCCCGCGGTGATGTTCACCGCGGGCGAGAACGACAGCCGGGTCCATCCCCTGCACGCCCGCA
This sequence comes from uncultured Phycisphaera sp., assembly GCA_937919685.1. GTDB lineage: Bacteria > Planctomycetota > Phycisphaerae > Phycisphaerales > SM1A02 > UBA12014. The sequence continues at coordinate 25,356 of CALFOM010000036.1, read as the reverse complement.
AGATGGCGGCGCTGATGCAGTCGATGACCGCCTCGGATCAAGCGGATGAACCGATTCTCTTGCACGTCGAACGTGACGGCGGGCATGGGCAGGGCAAGCCACTGCGCCTCCGGGTCGAAGAAGCGGCTGATCGATGGGCCTTCGTGTTCTGGCAGACTGGAATCTGCAACTGAAACCGATGCCCGAAAGATCGTTTGGCGCCGACGAACCTCAAGGGCCCCGGAGATCCGGCTCACGCCTCGTCCCCCGGCTCTGCTGGCTCGGCGCCGCCGCGGCGATCGGCGGGTCTCTGGTCTGGCTTGTGATCGGGGACAACAAGGGATATGCCATCTTCGGTGGCCTCGTGGCGATCGCATTGAGCCGAGTGCTCCTCGGTGACATCGCTCGTACCCACAAGGACTCCGACACGGAACAGCGCCGGTCGCCGCAGGACTGATCGAGGTATCGGTGGTCGCGTTTCTCGGACCCCGCTCGGCGCCGCCGGACCAGAACCGCAGAGATTCTGAATTGATTCACGCTCTGAGACCGCCTCTGGACTCAAGCGACCTTCCGAGCGGGCCGATCTGAGAACCATGGCTGTTTACGATCTTGTGTGTATCGGATGCGGTCCCGCCGGCGAAACCGCTGCGGTGACCGCTGCTCAACAGGGCTTCCGAGTGCTGGTGGTCGAGGCCGCCGGCCGGCCTGGTGGCGCGATGGTCAATACCGGCACGATCGCATCAAAGGTCCTCCGAGAGACGGCGTTGACCTGTTCCGCCTTCCGTCGTCGACCGGTCCCAGGGATCGACGCGACGCCGGACACCGAACTCTCCCTGGCCGCCTTTATGGCCCGGACGACGCTCGTCCAACTCGAAGAACACGATCGCATCGAGTCAGCACTCGACCGGGCCGGCGTCGAGGTGATTCACGGCCGAGCCAAGATGGCGGGACCGAACCGGGTCGACGTCCATCGCGCCGATGGAACTGTGAATTCCGTGACCACTCGTTTCGCGTTGATCGCCACCGGCTCCCGGCCAGCACGCCCGGAATGGGTCGACTTCGACCAGCCATCGATCGTCGACGCCGATGGATTGCTCGACCTTCCACGAATGCCACGTTCGATCGTGATCATCGGTGGCGGGGTGATCGGGAGCGAGTACGCCTGTATCTTCGCCGAACTCGGCATCCCCACCACGCTGGTGGAGCCACGCAAAGGGCTGATGCGATTCCTCGACCCTGAGATTCGAGAGAGACTCGAGGGCGAGATGATGGCGACCGGCGTCGATCTGCGGCTGGGCCGCAAGCCGTCTCTGGTATCCGGAAGCGACGGCACCGGGATCGTGGAATTAGATGACGGAACGCGACTCGAAGCGGAAATCGTTCTCTGGAGTCTCGGTCGGCAGGGAAACACCGAGTCGCTCGGGCTCGAGACCGCCGGCATCAAGGCGAACGATCGTGGACTCATCGCGGTCGATCACGAGTATCGAACCACGTGCCCGACAGTCTTTGCGGCCGGCGACGTGATCGGTTTCCCAGCCCTCGCGTCGACCAGCATCGAACAGGGAAGAGTCGCCGCCTGCCGGATGTTTGAGTTCGACGACGACCGAGCCCTCGCCAATACCGTTCCCATAGGGATCTATACGATTCCCGCGGTGGGTCATGTCGGATTGAACTTCGAAGAAGCCGGCAAAAAGGGGCACGACGCGGTGGTCGGTCGGGCCGAATATCGCCGCAATGCTCGTGGCCGCATGCTAGGCGACGCTCGAGGATTGCTCAAACTCGTTGTCGATCGCAAGACCGAAAAAATCCTCGGCTGCTCAGTGGTCGGCGAGGATGCGACCGAGCTCGTGCACTTCGCCCAGTTCGCGATCTCGACCGGCCAGAGAATCCGCTGGTTCGAACAGGCATGCTTCAACTATCCGAGCCTGACCGGGCTCTTTCGCGAAGCCGCAGACGACGCCCGCACCGCGATCATCCAGGCCTCCGGTCGCGCCGCCGCGTGACCCGACCATGACGTTCATGGCCTGCCCCTTTACCGGATGCTGATCTCTGGAATGGTCGCCGATCGGGGCAACTCGACCGCGTGCATGATCGTCGAGGCCACCTGCTCTGGTCCCATGAACGAGTCCGCGTGATACTCGCGACCTTCGAACCGATGCACCTTCTGCTGCATCGGCGTCGCGGTACGCCCAGGGAATACCGTCGTGACCCGTACGCCGCGTTCGGCGACCTCCGCCCGGAAGGCATCCGCTAGGGCCCGGAGCCCGAACTTCGTGGCCGCATACTGACTCCAACCCGGGCTCGATCGTTGACCGGCGCCTGAATTGACGAACACCACTTGGCCGCGGGCCGCGACCAGGGCCGGCGTCAGCGCGGTCGTGAGGGAAAACGGCGCCCGAAGGTTGACCGCGTACTGGCGGTCGAGTTCGGTGATATCCGCCGATTCAACCGACGAAAGCGTGACCATTCCCGCCGAGTGAACCAACAAGTCAAGCGAAGAAATCGACGACGCCAGATTGATCGCCGCGGCATCGACCGCCGCCGCGTCCTCGAGTTCCATGCGATGCCATGCCATGCGATGCAATGCGATGCAATGCCATGCCATGCGATGCAATGCGGCACCGCGGTCGCCCCGGCAGCCGTCACTTCCGTGACCAGCGCCGCCAGCCTAAGCTTCGTCTCGCCCCTGCAGGTGGATCGTTCGACCCGGCACCGACAGAAGTCGAGCCGTCGCCGCCCCGATTCCGCTACTGGCTCCAGTGATGAAGAGAATGGCATCGCCAGCGATGGTCATGAGGCGTCCTGAAGTCCTGGGGTAAAAGATCTCATCGCCCGGGCGGCGATTAAAAGTCGATTCGCTGCAGTTTCGCGTACTCGAGGACCAACGTCTTCCGGCCCACGGCCTTGAAGTCCACGACGACCGAATGAACCTTTCCACGATGGCTAAAGGAGGCGATGACGCCGGTTCCGAACTGCTGATGCCGGACGACCGTGCCGGCTCGAAACGCGCTGGCCAAGGAATCGGCGTCCTCTACGCCGTCGTACTCGATTCGTCGATCGTCGTCGCCTTCGTCGCGGTAGTCGGCCCAGCCGTCGCCAAGGTCGTTTCGTGTGCAGTTCGCTTCGGGAATCTCGTCGAGAAACTGACTCTTGATCGTCGGCTGCCGCATGCCACGCACGGTGCGAATTCCCGCGCAGGTCATCAGGAGACGTCGTTCGGCGCGGGTCATGCCGACGAAGCAGAGGCGACGTTCTTCCTCGAGCTCCAGTTCACTCTCCCGCGCCCGGGAATGCGGCAAGAGGCCGTCTTCGAGTCCAACCATCGCCACGGCATAGAATTCGAGCCCCTTCGCGGCGTGCAGCGTCATCAAGGTCACGACCCCGCGATCGGAGTCGATCGCATCTGAATCACTCACCAGCGCCACCGACTCCAGGTACTCCCGAAGCACCATCGCCATCGGCAGCGTTCCATCTTCCGAGGTCTCCAGCGACGGCGCCACGAAGTCGGTCGCCGCGGAGACGAGTTCGCTGAGATTCGCCTGACGCTGACGTTCGTCTTCACCTTCCCAAGCCGACTCCGGCTTCTCGAGCCCGCTCTCTCGAAGAACGCGCGACACCAGATCACCGAAGCCGGTGGAATCGCCGGTGGCGATTTCTCGTCGCCACTCTGCGACGATGCCCGCGAATTTCAGCACCGCATTCCTGCTTCGCGTGGCGATCCCCTCCAGGGATGCCCCGTCGCCGCAGGTCGCATCAAGCGAGCGGCCGTTCGCCGCTCCGACTGCTTCGAGCCTCTTGATCGTGGACTCTCCGATTCCTCGCGGCGGGCAGTTCACGATGCGGCGGAACGCGATGTCATCGGCGGAATTGGCCAGCATCCGGAGATAGGCCAGCGCGTCCTTGATCTCCTTGCGATCGTAAAAGGCCGTTCCCCGAGCGATCACGTACGGAACGCCTTCCCGCCGAAACTGATCCTCAAGAACCCGGCTCAAGGCGTTGACCCGATACAGGATCGCCATCGATCCCCACGGGACGCCCTGCGCCGCGAGCGATTTGAAGTAATCCACGACGTGCCGGGCTTCCGCGTGCTCGTCCGCCAATCGGACGATGCCGACGGCCTCGCCATCCTCGAGGTCGGTGGTGAGTTCCTTGTGCTTCCGACGCCGATTGTTCGCGATGAGCCCTGCCGCGGCGTGGACGATGTTCCCGGTGGAACGGAAGTTCTGCCCGAGCGGAATCACCAGCGCCCCGGGGTAGTGCTCCTCGAAGTCGAGGATGTTACGGACGTCCGCACCTCGCCAGGCATAGATCGATTGATCAGGATCCCCCACGACGAAGATGTTGCCGTGGCCACCCGCGATCGCATTCGCGATCACGAACTGCGCGTGGTTCGTATCCTGATACTCATCGATGAGCACGTAGCGGAAGCGTTCCTGAAGCGCGCCACGAACGCCGTCGTTCTCCTTGAGAATCCGGGCAGAATGCCGAAGAAGATCGTCAAAGTCGACGGCGTGGTTCTTCTCGAGCAGCCGCTGGTACGCGGTGTAAGCCTTCGAAATAGTCCGGGCATGAAAATCGCCAGCTTCTGCGGCAAACGCCTCGGGCGAGAGCAACGCGTTCTTCGCCTTGGAAACTTGACCGAGCACCGAGCCGGGCGACCAGTTCGAAGGATCGAGCCCGACGCTCTCGAGCGCTCGCTTCATCGCGGACTTCTGATCTCCACTGTCGTAGATTGAAAACCCGGCATCGATTCCGGCGGCATCGGCGTGATCTCGAAGCAGTCGCGCACAGAAACCGTGGAACGTCGCGACCGTGAGACCGCGGCGACCCGGGACATCGGCGGGGAGCAGTCGGTCAATGCGGTCCCGCATCTCTCCCGCGGCCTTGTTCGTGAACGTGACCGCGAGAATCTGCCACGCGGGAACCCCGAGCGAGACCAGATGGGCGATCCGACACGTGATGACCCGCGTCTTGCCGGAGCCGGGCCCTGCCAATACCAGCACGGGCCCATCCACAACCTGGGCGGCCTGACGCTGTGGTTCGGTGAGATCGGCGACCAATTCGGCCGAGTCGAGGGGCTGCATGACGCGAGTGTACGGACTTCGTTCGGGTAGAGCGGCCTGGATCGGTCCCAGTTGTCGGTAATTGAACCAGTATCCACAACCCCTTGTGCTCCGTCCGTCGGAGACGGTCCGTCCACACCTAGATGGGGTACTGGACAATCTCCGCCACCTCGATATTCTGAGAATCTTGAGAGGTTCCGCCTGTTCCTTGAAAGAAGGACAAAATGTAGGACTTTTCGGGTTGCCACCACAAGATGTAGTGGCCAAGATGCGTGAGACTTCGGTTTGCGTCCGTGTGCAGGCCGGTCACGCGGGGAATTGACGGGTTGAAGTTCTTGAATACGAGCCACGCTCGATTCGAGCGTCAAAATCCACTCGTCACGGCCACGGACGCCGACTCGTCTGTGAAATGTGGGTTCCCCTTCAGGGTGCGGCTGATCGCTTGGATACCAGAACGACTGGCGTCCCCTCGATCTCCCAAAAGGCTGAAGGATCGTGTGGGTTCAGGGTGCTGTTCGGCCCTTGGAGACAGCAACTTTCGACATTCCTGGAGGCGTCCTCCTTCGAGGACGATTCTCGTCAATGCCCGGCCGACTCGACCGCCGACCTGACATTCGACGAATCCTCCGCCTTGTTTCGACCCGTTCGCTCGGGTGAACCTCGGAATGTCTTCGCGTCACGGGCTTCCGCCCGTCCCCCACCTGATCGGAATCAACGCCGCGAGGCGTCGATTCCAAGAGATGCGTGGTCGCCAGGATGGCGACCCAGCGCAGGACGGAGTCCGGCGACAGGATGTCGTTGCCTCCACTTCTCGATTCGAATGCCGACCCGGCGAATCGAGAGGAGACGTATGGGCCGGCCCGAGTCCGCATCTATTCGATGCTGGTTCGGTTGGATACGTCGCCGACGGTCTCTGAGACGGTTTGCGACGAAGAAGGAAGTTGAGGCACGTCGTGTCGGTTCTCTGTGATACCCAGATCCGCGAACTCGTCGGCATTGAGCCGTTCGAGGATTGTGAGCACCGACCAGGCCGCATTTCCTATGGCCTCTCAAGCTATGGCTACGACGTCCGCGTCGGCACCCGATTCAAAATTTTTACGAATACCACCTCGGGTGGAATTGCGGTCGTGGATCCCAAGGCTTTCTCGCCGGACCTCTTCATCGAAATCGACACCAAAGAGACCGGCCGAGATCACATCGTGATCCCGCCGAATTCCTTCGCGCTCGCCGAGACGGTCGAGACGATGTCGATCCCCCGAGACACTCTGGTGATCTGCGTCGGCAAGAGCACCTACGCCCGATGCGGGCTGATCGTGAACGTCACGCCCCTCGAGCCGGAATGGCGGGGCAAAGTGACGCTTGAGATCAGTAACACCACCCCACTTCCCGCGAGGATCTACGCCCTCGAGGGGATTGCACAGATGATTTTCTTGAAGGCCGATCGCGTGTGTGCCACGAGCTACGCGGACAAACGCGGCAAATATCAGGATCAGGACGGACTCACGCTTCCCCGCGTGGATGGCGATTTGGTCTAACAGACGACCAAGATCACCACCCGACGCGAAGCAGCGTGGGTCTTCATTATTCGACGAAGCCGAAGATGGCGACGAGCAACTTTCAGACAGAGGACCGCACCCCATGAAGATTTCACGACGATTCACCAGCCAAGACCGCGACGTGTACGACTCGATCGAATGGACCACTCGAACAAGTCGCATCACCAATGCGGATGGTTCAGTTGTTTTCGAGATGAACGACGCCGAGATTCCCGCGTCTTGGAGTCAACTCGCGACCGACATCGTCGTCAGCAAATACTTCCGAAAAGCCGGCGTTCCGCAATTGGCCGCCGACGGCTCTCCGATCACCGATGAGCACGGCACCCCGGTGCTCGGCCCCGAGCGATCCGTCCGACAGGTCGTCTCCCGCCTGAGTCGATGCTGGCGTCATTGGGGCGAGTCGCACGGCTACTTCTCCACCACCGTCGATGCGGACGCCTTTGAGGCCGAAATCTCGCACATGCTGCTCAATCAGATGGCGGCACCCAACAGCCCGCAGTGGTTCAACACCGGCCTCAATCTTTCTTATGGAATCACCGGGCCTGCTCAAGGTCACTTCATTCCCGACCACGAGACCGGTGAAGTCACGCTCGCCTCCGACGCCTACACCCATCCCCAGCCCCACGCCTGCTTTATTCAGAGCGTGAGCGACGATCTGGTGGGCGACGGCGGCATCATGGACCTGTGGACCCGCGAAGCGAGACTCTTCAAGTTTGGCTCCGGTACGGGTACGAACTTCTCCTCGATCCGTGGTTCCGAGGAGCCGCTCTCGGGCGGCGGCCGAAGTTCCGGCCTGATGAGTTTTCTGAAGATCGGCGACCGTGCCGCCGGTGCCATCAAGTCCGGCGGCACCACTCGACGCGCCGCGAAGATGGTCTGCCTTGATCTCGACCACCCCGACATCGAGGAATTCATCGACTGGAAGGTCCGCGAGGAAATCAAGGTCGCCGCACTGGTCGAGGGCATGAAGAACCTCGCCCCCGATCAGAAGAAAGCCGCCAAGGATCTTGGACTCGATCTCAACTACGACTTCAATGGCGAGGCTTACTTCACGGTCAGCGGCCAGAACTCGAACAACAGTGTCCGGATCTCGGATGCATTCTTCGACGCCGTCGATGCGGAGACCGACTGGAATCTCATTCGCCGAACCGACGGTGAGACCGCCAAAGCGATCCCTGCCACCGGCCTCTGGGAGAAGGTCTGCTTCGCCGCCTGGAAATGTGCCGACCCAGGGGTCCAGTACGACTCCACGATCAACGCATGGCACACCTGTCCGGAAGAGGGTCGCATCAACGCGAGCAACCCCTGCTCCGAGTACATGTTCCTCGACGACACCGCCTGCAATCTGGCGTCGATCAACCTGCTCAAGTTCTTCGATGCCCAGACCCGGACTTTCGACATTGACGGCTACGAGCATGCGATCGGCCTCTGGACGATCGTCCTCGAGATTTCGGTGCTGATGGCGAGTTTCCCGTCCGAAGAGATCGCTCGACGGAGCTGGAAGTATCGAACCCTCGGACTTGGCTACGCCAACCTCGGCGCGATGCTGATGCAGTCGGGCATTCCCTACGACAGTGATGAGGGGCGGGCGATCTGCGGAGCCCTGACGTCGATTCTCACCGGTCGAAGCTATACCGCCAGCGCCCTGCTGGCCGCAGAACACGGCCCCTTCGCAGGATTCGAATCGAACCGCGAGAACATGCTTCGAGTCATCCGGAACCACCGCCGAGCGGCCCACGGAGTCGCCAGAGACAGCGGCCAGTACGAAGACCTTCGAATTGCCCCGGTCCCCATCGACCACGAGATGATGCGATCGTGCAACATCGCCAATGCCGAGGCGATCCTGCAGCATTCGACGAATGCTTGGGATGATGCCCTCGCCTTCGGTGAAAAGTTCGGCTATCGCAATGCCCAAGTCTCGGTCATCGCCCCCACCGGAACCATCGGCCTCTTGATGGACTGTGACACGACGGGAGTCGAACCGGACTTCGCACTCGTGAAGTTCAAGAAACTCGCCGGTGGCGGTTACTTCAAGATTGCCAACCAGTCTCTGAGACCGTCGCTCACCTCACTCGGCTACGACGAGAAAGAGATCGACAACATCGTCGCCCATGTCATGGGCCGACTCGATCTCGGGGTCGAGATGCCTCTCGCCGACGGAACGACCGACGGTGGAACCACCAGTTTCCGGAACTTCTTGGTTGCAAAGGGTTACACCGGTCAAGATCTGGTCGCCCTTGAGAACCAGTTGCCGACGGTGTTCGAACTTCGTTTCGCCTTCAATGCTTGGGCCATGCCCGAGACCGTCCTTCGTGCTGCCGGTTTCGATCCGAAGAAGGCGCGGGCGGACAAGGGATTCGACGGCCTCGCCGCCCTGGGGATGACCACCGCTCAGTGTTCGATCCTGAATCGCGTGATCTGCGGAACGCAGACCGTCGAAGGATCACCGAACTTCAAGGATGCCGATCTCCCGGTCTTCGACTGTGCCAACAAGTGTGGCCCCGAAGGCCAGCGATTCATCGCACCGGTTGGACACATTCAGATGATGGCCGTCGCCCAGCCCTTCATCTCGGGGGCGATCAGCAAGACGATCAACCTGCCGAGCAATGCGACGATCGACCAGATCGGCGCCGCCTACCGACTCAGTTGGGAGCTCGGCCTCAAGGCCAACGCCCTCTACCGAGACGGCAGCAAACTCAGCCAGCCTCTGAACACCTCGGCCGACGCCGAGAAGAACGACGAAGTCGATGCCGACGAGGCGTTGGAAGCCAACGGTGCGACCGAGGCCGCGAATGCCATGCTCGAAGCGAGCCTCAAGCACGCCAATGCGCAAACCCGGGTGATCGAACGCGTGGTCGAGAAGATCATCGAACGACCGATGCGACGACGCCTCCCGGATACGCGGCGATCGGTCACTCACAAGTTCAACGTGGCGGGTCACGAGGGATACCTGATCGTGGGTCTCTACAAGGACGGCACGCCGGGCGAACTCTTCATCACCATGGCCAAGGAAGGTTCCACCATCGGCGGCCTGATGGACAGCCTCGGAACGGCCATTAGCGTCGCCCTCCAGTACGGCGTTCCGGTGCAGAGCCTCGTCACCAAGTTTGCCCATCAGCGGTTCGAACCGATGGGCATGACCGCCAACAGCGACATCCCCTTCGCCAAGAGCCTGGTCGACTACATCTTCCGTTGGTTCGGAATGCAGTTCGTACCGGGGTATCGCGAACAGAACGCGCCGCGCAGAACGCCGGCCGCGGGTTCACCGGTCGATGCCAGCAGCATCGAAACGAAGAACACCATCGTCAAGGAGGACGAAAATTGCAACAACTCAAGCATGACCAAAGACCTACAGGGCAACGACACCATGAGACCCCTCAGCGGCATGGAGAGGACCGGCGATCCGACCGATTCGATGAACCCCACTGGCGGCATGGCCGACTCCAGCACTGGATCGCTGCAAGCGGATCTCGGCGGCAACGCCATGAACGCGACCGCCATGGGCGATTCGGGCATCACTTCGCCAAGCACGCTCGATCAATCCAATGCGGCGCTCATGGGTGACGCGCCCGCGTGCGATGTCTGCGGATCGATCACCATTCGAAACGGCACTTGCTACAAGTGCCTGAATTGCGGCAACTCGATGGGTTGCAGCTGACCAAAACGTTCGAATCGACGACCGGACAGGAAACACCGGCCGTTGATTTCTCATGTTCCACGCTTCTTTCCGAAGCGTGACACCTTCCGGCGTTTCCTTGCTGAGGCAAAAGCCAAAGGCCGGATGGTTTCTCTCTTGGGTTCGGTTTCGGACGTCTCTCCGACGATGTCCGGGGCGATCCCACCCGCGACGGGAGTGGGTTTCGGTTCAGGTCCGAGACGGTTGACGAGTGGAAGGACCCTCTCGCACTGGTTGGGAACGCAAGGATTTGCGATACCACCCCCCCTTGGTCTCCGTAGGGGTGACCCTCTCCTCGAACTCCCTCTCGTCGCAATCTCTCTCAGGGTCCGCCGCAATGGCGGATTCCTCCCCTCGCCCTCGCCGCGGAACACCCACCACCGCGGCGGGGGTTCTTTTTGGGAGGCACTCGAATCATCCGGCGGCTTCTGAACCGCAGCAACCGGGGCATCGGTTGCCCTTGGCTGGCTGATCGACCAACATGACGCCGTGCGATCGAGTCACCTGCTCATCCTCATCCTTCTCTTCACCGGCGTTTCCTGCGGAACGACCGAAACGAACCCCGGAACATCTACCACGACCGCCATGGCCACGCTCCACGAAGAACACGCTGAATGGATTCGCGATCGAGATGCCGAACTGCGACAGCCCGAAGGCTGGCTCTGCTTGGTCGGTCTGGTCTGGCTGGAACCCGGCGAAACGACTCTGGGAACCACCGGGACTTCGAACGGAAATCGAATCGTGCTCGCCAACGCCGGGGCGAAAGCCGCCGGGCGGTTCATTCTTAGAGACGACGGCGAGGTCACCTTCACACCGAGCAAGAACGACCTCTGTCGTCTGGACGACGTGCCGCTCGCTGCGAACGAGGCGGTCGTCCTGACTGATGACCGCGACGGCGTCCTCGGCGTACTCCGGGTCGGCGGCCTTCACATCACCCACATTCATCGCCAGGAGCGATCGGCCCTGCGAATCCGTGATCGAGATGCGGAGACGCTCCGGATGTTTGCCGGCGTCCAGCGACATGCCTTCGATCCGGATCGACGGATCGACGCGATCTTCGAACCCGCCGCGGAAGGCGCCACCGTCGACGTGACTCTCGTGACGGAATTCGTCGAGCCTCATCAGGTTGCTGGCACGCTTCGATTCAAGATCGACGGCGTCGAACACTCCCTCCTTGCCCACCCCGGTGGCAAGGGCCTCTTCGTGGTGTTCGCCGACGAGACATCGGGCGTCACCTCCTACGGGGGCGGTCGGTTCCTCATCGTCGAGGAACCCAACGCGAACGGACGCACTCGAATCGACTTCAATCGTGCCTTCAATCCACCCTGTAGTTTCACTGCCTTTGCGACCTGCCCGCTCCCACCGCCAGGGAATCGACTTCCCATCGCGATGAAGGCCGGCGAGAAGCATGGCACCTCCCCCTGACCTCGGACCGACCCCACCAGGAGAACCGATGTTGCGTCATCAATTCCGCCCCGCCCGAATCAGCTTCCTCGTTCTCTCCGCCTTTGTGCTGGTGACGGGCGGATGCGCCCAGCCCCGCTCCGCCTCGATCGAGAAATCCGCCGATCAGGCGGCCCTCCACCACGTCGTCCTGGTCAGCCTGAAGAATCCCGCCGACACCCAACAACTGCTGGCGGACTGCCATCGTCTCTTGCCCCCCATCGCTTCGGTCCGCACGTGGTGGATCGGAACCCCGGTGGACACCGGTCGGGCGAAAGTGGATGACGCCTACGAGGTCGGACTCTGTGTCGGTTTTGATGACGAAGCCGGCCTGCAGGCCTATCTGATTGACCCGTTGCACCTTGAATTAGTCGAAAAATGGGGTCCAAAGGCGTCTCAGTTCCGAATCTTCGATATTGGCCTCGATCTGAACGGACGATAAGCAACGGGATGAGCGATCATTTGCTCGTTCTCCCCGACTTCCGGTTCAGGTGGAATTCGCCTGACGAAAGGGCTCACGCAAGATGGCAATTCAAACTTCGGTCAAGCGCAGTTTTATCCTCTGGAACGTCCTCTACATCGTCCTCTGCGGCGGTTTAGGTGCTTGGGGCGCGTACGACTACTGGGTGACCATTCCGGATCAGGAAGCCGCGGTCGTGGAGTACGAGGAACTGAGCGGTCGCCGAGCCATCCTCGAAATCCGAGGGGTGCTTTGGACGCTCATCAGGAAAAAGTCTGACGGCACGATCACCGAATCCGAGGATAAGACGCTCGAGACCATGCGAACCGAATTCCAAGAAGCCGGACTTCAGCAGCCTCCACCGCCGCTCTCGGAAGCCGAGGTCGCGGAGTACGAAACGATCAAGGCGACCCTCAAGGACGACTTCGAGAACACGGCGCCAGAGCCACCGGCGAGTTACGACCGGTGGGTCAACTTCTGGGTCTACTTCGTCGGCACCGGCATCCTCGGCACGCCGTGGTTCGTCTGGAAGCTCTGGAGCCGCCGCGGACAGGCCTGGCGGCTCGAAGACGACGGTTCCTTCTCGACGCCGGAAGGGGTCTTTGCTGCCGATGAGATCGACGACATCGATATGTCCATCTGGATGAAGAAGTCGATCGCGAAGGTCCTCATCAAGGACCGAGCGGAACCGATCGTGCTCGATGATTACGAGTATGCCGATGTCTACCTGATCGTCGGTGCGCTGGCATCGAAGTTCCACCCTGACGCGTGGACCGAAGAAGCCAAGCCCGTGAAGGAAGACGAGGCCGATGAGGACGACGACGGCTCTGCCGAATCGGAGCTCGAAGCCGAGCCGACCGAAGAGGATTCTTCCGAGAAATCCAAGGACTGACCCGGTTTCGGACCAAAAATAACGTTTTTTCGCGATTGAGGCGGACGATTTTCGCCTCGATCATGATCCGCACGGCGGGCGTCGTATCATGCGCGGTCCGAAATCAATTTTCAAAATCCCTGGATGGACTTCCGGGGCCTCAGACGGATCCCATTGATTATGCGTGCGACCTCCGAACCGACGACTTCCATCGAAAAGATCGATCGTTGCAGCGACCTTCCCCATCGCCCCCGGGTCCTGCTTGGCAAGATGGGCCTCGACGGCCATGACCGTGGCGTCAAGCTCATTGCCCGTCTGATGCGGGACAGCGGCATCCACGTGATCTACTCGGGACTCTGGCAGACGCCTCGGAGCCTCGCGATCGGAGCCCGGGATGAAGATGTCGATTGCATCGCCTGCTCGATGATGAGCAACTCCCATCTGGTTCTGGTGCCCAACCTGCTCAAGGAACTCGACGCCGTCGGACGACCTGACATCACCGTCAACGTCGGTGGCATCATTCCGCAGGAAGATGTCGAGGTGCTCCGCGAGGCCGGGGTCAACGACGTGTTCCACACCGGGACCAGCATGGAGGACATCATCGGCAGCGTGCGAAAGTCTGTCACCGACTACGACAACAAGCCCTACAAGAACACTTCCGCCCGGCTTGCACGGGTCCTTAGTCTGGCCCATGCGGGCACGCCCCCGGCGGAGGCCCCGCGGGCCCGTCCGAAGCGGGTCATCGGCTTGACGGGAGCGCCGGGCGCCGGCAAGAGCACGCTGGTCGCCGCGATGGCGAACGAAGCGGTCCGACGAGGGGAACGCGTTGCGGTGGTCGCCTTCGACCCGATGAGCCCGATCACCAGTGGCGCCCTGCTCGGCGACCGCCTCCGCGTCGACTTCAACGCGGTGGACGACAACGTGTTCTATCGCAGCCTCGCGATTGTGGGCGAGGACTATGCGTCCCTTCCCGACATCATCGAACTCGTGGGCGGAGCCGGGTGGGATACGTTGCTGATCGAGACCGTCGGCGCGGGCCAGAACGACGTCGCGATCAGGAACCACGTCGATCGGACCGCCGTCGTCGTGGTGCCCGGGATGGGCGACTCCGTCCAGATGGACAAGGCGGGCATTCTTGAAATCGCGGATCTCTTCGTGGTGAACAAGGCTGATCATGCCGGCGAACATCAGCTCGTTCGAGAGCTGCTCGACATCGCCGCCGGACGCCGGGTGCATGAGACGATCGCCACCCAGGGCAAGGGCGTGGTCGAATTACTGGAGGATCTGCTCGATTGAACTCGCTCCCGATGGCCTTCGAGAAGCCTTGAAGCATCGCCGGATCCGACGTCAGGGACCCGGGAAGATCTGCCCGAACCCTGTGATTCGCCACGTATGCTGCATGGAACGAAATCACCATGGCGTTCCTGATTCCCCTGACCATTGCACGGATCCCCGAAGTCCAGTCGCTTCCCACTGCGACGCGGGCTCGCATCCTCTCGAACGCCAAGGCCCCCGGACCGATTCGATTGTGGTGCTTCAACTTCGTCCGCGGCGTGCTCTGCACCCTGGTCCTCACCCTCCTCGGCCACAACCTGGGGCTCAGTTCCCTCGCGGCACTTTCATCTGTGGCGCTCATCATCGGAGTCCTCTTGATTTCCATGGCGATCGCACACACCTGGACCATCATCCGGATCCGTGGCCAGATTCGTCTCGGGATCGAGGAAGCCTCGAGGGGAAGCCGGACCCCGATCTGCACCAGTTGCGGCTACGACTGCTCACGAGCCAACAGCGATCAATGTCCAGAATGCGGTAGCCCGCGAAAGATCCCCGATACCGTAGGCTCGCCTCCCCCCAACGCTCCCGAGAACTGACGACCCATGCCCGATCCAACCTCCGCCGATCACGGCGATCCCATCACCGATCCCGCCTCTGGAGAATTCCATGATCCGGAGACCATTCGGATCCGCCGGGCGGACTTCGACGATTCTCGAGACGTCGCGACGGTTCGTCGACTCGTCCAAGGCTTTGCAGACGTCTCAAAGGTGACGCTGTCGCCGTCGGTGCAGGACACGGTCGCACCATTCCTCGGTCGCCGAGCGGCCTTCGTCCTGCTGGCGGAGGATCTCGGCCCGGAGAGAGACCCGAAAAAGCCTGAGGCCGTGGCGATGCTCATCGCCCAAAGAATCCTGAGCTCCTTTCAAGCAGGCGAACGGATCAACATTCACGATCTCTACGTGATCCCGGAAGCCCAGGGGCGAGGCATCGGCCGACGCATGCTTTCGGTCTGCGCCGATCACGCCCGGGCACTCGGTTGCAGCGATCTCACCCTCGAGGTGGCGGGCGACAACGCCCCAGCCCGAAGCCTGTACCGAACCTTTGGATTCGACATCCCGGAAGGTGACGTCCCCAATGGATCCGTGCTCTACGGAAAATGCCCCCTGAGCTGACGACCTCGGACAAATCGGCGATCCGATCGCGGTCTTCTATCGCCCTCGAGCGATGTCCTCTAAAATCGCGTATTCACCGCGTCCCTCCTTTTTTGGAGTTCTTCCCCATGCCCCTCGCCGTCGACCAGTCCACCGCCACGCTTCTCGCTCGAGATTCGAATCAAGCCCTCGGCATCGCCGAGTTCGCGATCGGCTTCATGCGACGGGACTTCGGTGAACCTTCCGAGGCGGTCAAGGAGAAGACTCGGCAGTTCTTCGCTGACGCGGCGGTCTGCGGACTCTCCGCGATCGCACTCGGAACCAACGCCCCTTCTGTGCTTCGCGAGGAGGCTGCGGCCTACCCTCATCCGGAAGGCGCGACGGTGTTTGGCTCCTCGACGCGAGTCGCACCCGAGAAGGCCATCCTCGCCAACTGTTCCGCAGTGCGTGAGTGGGACTCCAACGGAACGAACTTCGGTTTCAATCCGAAGTTCGGGCACACCGCCGGCGAGTTCGGCCACAACGACTTCTATGCGGTGCCGGTCGCGGCGGCGCAGATCGCCGGTCGCGACGGCGCTCATGCCCTTCGTGCGATGATCCTCCACGACGAGATCCGAGGCCGGCTCGCCGAGGTCTTCAGCCTGAAGAGTTACCGAATCGATCATGTGGTGCATGGTGCCATCGCCTCCGCAGCCGTGTACGGCGCGATGATGGGCGCCTCGGCCGAGCAGATCGAATCCGCGATCGGCATGACCGTCGCCCACTTCATCCCCTGGCGTGCAATTCGGGCTGGAAAGCAACTCTCCGATTCCAAGGGAGCGTCTGCCGCGATTTCCACCGAGGTCGCGGTCCTCTCGATGATGCGATCCATGCGAGGATTCATGGGCCCCCGTGACATCTTCCGGAATCCCGAGGCAATCTGGCGACAATTCGAACCGACCGACGGCGATGCGCCATTCGACCTCGTCCTCAGCCACTCCGGAGACGACTTCGCGGTGATGGGGATGCACTTCAAACTCGGCCTCTACGAGCACCAGTCGGCGGGTGCACTCCAAGGCATGATCGATCTCATCTCGGCCAATCCCGATCTGCTCGAGAATCCCGACCTCATCAAGACGATTCGCATCGTGGCCTATGAGCCCGCGTTCGGCATCATCGGCGATCCCGCGAAACGAGACCCCAAGACCCGTCAAAGCGCGGATCATTCCATGGTCTACATCGTTTCGACGTTGCTCCGGAAGGCCATCGATGCCGCTCGGGCCGCTGGAACAGGTGCGATCGCGGATAGCAACGATGCCATGTGGAAGCACCTCATCCTCACCCCGTACGACTTCGATGAGAAAGCCATGTTCCATCCCGAGACCAGGGCGTTGATGGAGAAGATCGAATTCGCGCACGGTGGGAAGGACTACGACGAGAACTACCCCGACGGCATCCCCACCTCCGTGATCATCGAGACCACCGACGGGCGAAATCTCGACTCGGGCCTGGTGATGTATCCCTCCGGCCACGCCCGTAACACCACCTGCGATCTCGAAGACATCCTCAAGAACAAGGCGAAGGTACTCGGCCAACTCGCCCTCGACGACCCCGACCCGATCTTGGCTCGCTTCCGTGAAGTCGACTCACTCACGTCGGATGATCTGAAGACCATGAATGACTTCGAGATCCGCGCCCACGGTCGCTTCGAGTAGCGAAAAAAAGTGATGCGTTCACGAACGCCGTCCATGAATCGCTCGAGAAGCGGCTCATGGACGGCGTTTTCGTTCTGAGACCAAGGATCCATCGATAAGGCTCAGTCACCGGGGTACGGCGGCTGCGTCGGTCGCAGGGTCGGGTTCTCCTTCAGATCCTCAAGCAGCCATCGAATGCCTCGCTCAAGTTGCGGATCAACGCCGTCGAGCCAGTTCGTCGGGGTGAGCTGCACCTCGATGTCCGGCGTCACCCCGGCGTTTTCCAAACTCCAACCGCGAACTGGTTCCCACCACGCGTACTCGGGCTGCGTGGTGATGCCGCCATCGACGGTCGGCTTGTCCGCTCTGATTCCAACCACCCCACCCCAGGTCCGAGTTCCGATCAGCGGGCCGATCTTGAGCATCCGGAACGACTCCGGAAAAATGTCGCCATCCGAACCGGCGAATTGATCGATCAGCACGGCTCGAGGGCCCGCGATCACTCGAGCGGGATACGACTCGGCGACGCCGTGCCTGCCCTGCGAGTACGCCCAAGGCTTCCGGGCGAGACGGCCAATGATCATCTGACTGACAAAGCCTCCTCCGTTGCCCCGAACGTCGATGAGCATGCCATCCTTTCCGGCTTGTGGATTGAAGAGCCGGCCGAACATCGAGAGCCCGTCCCCATCCATGTCCGGGATGTGCAGGTATCCAAGCCGACCGTCACTGGCCTTTTCAACGGTCGCCCGATTCCCCTCGACCCAAGCGAGATAGCGAAGTTCCGACTCGTCGTCTATGGGTCGAATCTTCACGAGGCGGATCGGCCCTCCAGACTCGGTTGAGAGGCCGAGCTCGACGACGTCTCCGGCCTTGTTCTGCAGGAGCGAGAATGGATTGACGTTGGCCGTCACCGGCGTGCCGTCGATCGAACGCAGAATGTCATTCTCGACGACGCCCTGCCAGCCCCCCCCCAGCGGTCCGGTGGAGACATCACTCCAGGTCGGTGACCGAAGGATGTTCTGAAGGCGGATGCGAGGGCCCTCAGGGACCAGATCCGCACCGACCAGACCGACGTCGACCGGGTCGTAACTCAGCCGAACATCGCCGCCCCAGACGTAGGTATGACTGGTTCCGAGCTCGGCAATCATCTCGCCGATGAGTCGATTGAGTTCGGCGCGATTCCCGATTCGGGGAAGCAGAGCTTGGTACTTGATTCGAATCGAATCCCAGTCGATCCCGTTGAGCGCCGGGTTCCAGAAGAAATCCCGTTGGAGGCGCCAGGCTTCGTCGAGAATCTGCGTCCATTCTGCCGGCGCATCAACAAGCATCGGCGCTGAATCGAGTTCGACTGGGAATGGCCCCTCCATGCCCTCGAGATCCAGCACGCTGAATCCATCCTCCCCGTGCAAAACGACCCGCGACGCGTCTCTGGTGATCCGGACCGCCGAGATTTCTTCGGCAATCACCGTCGACTTCGCCGTCTCCAACTCGAAGTGGTGCAACGTGCCGTTTGCCGCGCCAAGCGGCGGCGCCGGCCAAACTTCGGAGAGCATCGTCTCGGTGGGTCGGTCAAGGACCAGAAGTCCTCCGTCGACCGGGAGGAGGTCCTCGTAGTTGCCGGCGGGAAGCGCCAGTCGAACCGCCCGATTGATCAAGGCGTCGGCATCGATGCGAAGTCGTTCGACGTCATCCTCGACGACTTCCACCTCCCCGCCCTCCGTTGTGCCAGCTTCCGTCGACGCATCGTCGTCTTCGGCGGACGTGAGATCCCGAACCTCCGGCAACGGCGGCGGGGTCGCGATCAGAAGTGGTGCCGCCCAAACTTGCGTGGGACGAAGAAAGACGTGTTCGAAGTCCATGGTGCCGAGAGTCGGATCGAAATCCCGATCGCTCAGGAAGAAGAGGTAGCGACCATCAGTCGAGAACCTCGGCGATCCATCTCGCGTGAGTCCGTTCGAAACCTCGATGGTCCGTCCGGTCCGCACCGCATGGATCGCGACGTTGCTCCAAGCGCCAGGCATCGGTCGAGCGAAGGCCAGCCACATCGAGTCGCCACTGAAGGCAACGTCGGTGATCTCGCCGGCAGCACTCCGATCGATGGTCTTGAGATCTCCCGTCGACAATTCCAGCAGATGGAGTCGGCCGGTGCGATCGGTGATCGCGATCCTCTTGCCATCGGGCGCGACGACCACGTCCAGCAGCCAGTCGACACGATCGTCGGTCAGCAGATACGCCGCGCCCGGCTCGCCGAGCTGAAGCCGTCCCAACTGTTGTTCACCGCCGCGATCGGTCACCAACACGATCTGTTCGTCGTCAAGGAACGCCGCAGACCGCTCGCGAGCCCCCGCGGACTTCGTGATCTGTCGCACCACGCCGGTGGGGATCGAGTCGCCCTCGGGATCCCGAAGCGCCACGGTGAGCAGATCTCCACGAGATTCCAACAAGATCGTTCTGCCATCGGGCGAGATCGAGAAATCCGTGAGATCTTCGAGTGCGTCGGCGGTTCGAACCCTGGCCTTGGCTCGATCGGAGACTAAGGAGACCGCCAGACGGTTGATCGTGGCAGGAGCTTTGCCATCGCCAAGTTCGGCGATCGCGAGACTCCCGCCCTGAGCGAATACCACACGATTGGCACCTCGGCGCCGATCGGGACTGGGCCAACGGAGTTCGTATCCTTCAATCGCTGTCGGCGTCTCCCGGTCTGCCTGAAACGTCGTGATCTGGCGGAGTTCGCGGCCATCAGATCGCACGCTGAAGAGGTTGGGTTCCCCCGCCCGATCGGAGAGAAACACGATTCGCCCGTTGAGGAACATCGGGAAGAGGTCGTTTGCCGGGTCGTCGGTCAAGCGCCGGAAGTCGCCCGCGCCAGGAACACCGATCCAGAGGTCCGGCGCGGTGCCGCCGCGGTAGCCCTTCCAGTTCGAGGTCTCGTTTGACCACGGGGTGAAGACGATCTGTTTCCCGGTCGACGAGAAATCCGCGAGCGTGCATGGGCCGAAGCCCGCCGATTTCGGCATCCCTCCACTGAGCGATACGGTGTAGAGCGTCGGATGTCCCTGAGGCGCCGACCGAGCCGATCGGAACGCGACCTTGCGTCCGTCCGCGCTGAAACAGACCGGCACGTCCCGACCCGGATGATAGGTAAGCCGAGTCGGTGGTCCGCCCGCGGTCGGCATCAGGTAGACGTCGTGGTTTCCGTCGTAGGTCGCCGAGTAGGCAACCATCGAACCATCGGCATTGAGCACCGGATGCGATTCGATATCGCTTCCACTGGTAAGCCGATGGGCTGAGATCGGGGATGAGTCCGCCCCCGCGTCCGGAAGGGATGCAATCCAGAGATCACCTTCGCTGGCGAAGACCAGAGTGTTTCCCGCCAACGCAGGCTGCTCGTACCAACCGTCCACCGCCATCGCGGAGGAATCGAGCGCGGCGGCGAAAGCAACCATCGATGAGAAGCTGAGAATCTTCAGTGATACGGATGGTCTGGATGGCATGGGCGTCCTTTTCGAAAACAGAGGCCTCACGTCATGTGAGGTCTCGGATCGTGACGAATTCAAGATAAGTGAAGAGCAACCGATTCGCTTGACGACCTGCTCTGATCAACTCTCCGGGACCGATGCTCAGAGGAACTCGCGTACCCGAGCAACTTCCACTGGAGAGCCGAGAAGGACCGGGACCCGCTGGTGCAGCCGTTCGGGTTGAATCTGCATCGTGGGCTGATCGCCTGAATAGGAGAGCCCACCGGCCTGCTCGATCAGCATCGCCATCGGATTCGCTTCGTAGAGCAGACGCAGTTTGCCATCCGGATTTTTCGCGGTCGGTGGATAGATGAAGACCCCACCGCGGATGAGGGTGCGGTGCACGTCCGAAACCATGGACCCGATGTATCGACTCGTGTATCCCGAGGAATGCGCGAATCGAAGGTACTTCTGGTAGCCCTCCGGGAAGGTCTCCGCGTTGGCCTCATTGATCGAGTAGGTCTCGCCTTTTTCGGGAATCCGTAGTTTCGTTTTGACCCGAAGGAACGACCCGATGGCCT
The DNA here is from genome assembly GCA_937919685.1 of uncultured Phycisphaera sp. Classification (GTDB taxonomy): domain Bacteria; phylum Planctomycetota; class Phycisphaerae; order Phycisphaerales; family SM1A02; genus UBA12014. The sequence continues at coordinate 4,170 of CALFOM010000036.1, read as the reverse complement.
GATCGAGTTCGAACATGTCGACGCCGTCACCAGTGGTAAGACACATGATGGTGCTGGAGCCGTAGAGGATGTACCCGGCCGCGACTTGTTTCGAGCCAGGTTGGCAGACGGTTTTTTCACCGTCGGGCTCTTCCGGATCGTTGACGGTGACCGAGAAGATGGTCCCCACGCCAACGCAGGAGTCGAGATTGCTTGAACCGTCGAGAGGATCGAAAAGCACGCAGTACTTTCCACCCTCACCGGAGCGACGCAGAATCCGCGGCTCCTCGTCTTCCTCACTCGCGAGCACCGCGACCGACGCCCGATCACCAAGACATCGCATGATGATCTCGTTGGCGATCACGTCCATCTTCAGCTGTTGCTCACCCTGGACGTTTTCGGTTCCATGGGCGCCGAGAACGCCATCAAGCCTCGCCCTCCGAACCTTGTTGGCGATGGTCTTTCCGGCCAACGAGATCGCCGAGAGAATCCAGGAGAGATCGCCCTGCGCCCCTGGGTACCTGGCTTCCTCCGACAGAACATGGGCCTGCAGGCTGGTCAGATTGTCGTGCACGAGATCGTGGTCCGGTCTGTTCATGCCTTCATAATCGACCGGAATCGGAATCCCCTACAATACCCAACCGAGAAGTGCGGCCCCGACCTGCGTTCAGGCCCCTTGAGCCACACCCCACTTGATGACTTGCCAAACCATTTTCAGGAACGAATTTTTCGCATGAGCGACGCCACCACTCCCGTCATCCTCGCCGCCCGCCGCACTCCCATCGGGAAGTTCCTCGGTGGTTTCGGCCGAGTACCTGCCCCCGAACTGGGCGCCGTCGCCATTCAGGCTGCCATGGCCGACGCCGGCCTCGATGCCGGACTGGTCGAAGAGGTCTTCATGGGCTGCGTGCTCCAGGCCGGCGTGGGCCAGAATCCCGCCCGACAGGCCGCCCTCAAGGCCGGCATCCCCGATACCGTCACGGCGGTCACCATCAACAAAGTCTGCGGTTCGGGCCTCGAAGCGGTCATGCAGGCCGCGCGGGCAATCAAGGCCGGTGACATCGAGGTCGCCATCGCCGGTGGCATGGAGAACATGGATCTCGCCCCCCACTTTGCCCACGTTCGGGGCGGCGTGAAGTACGGCCCCGCGACCATGCAGGACCACATGGCCCACGACGGCCTGACCTGCGCTTTTGAGAACTGGCCGATGGGCAATGCCGCCGAGTGGGTCGCCGACGAGTACGGCGTCACCCGGGAGGATCAGGACCGTTTCAGCGCTCAGAGCCATCAGCGGGCCGAGGCCGCCTGGGCCGCCGGTCACTTTGCCAACGAGGTCGTGACCATGTCTGCCGAGCAGTGCCACGCTCGAGCGGGCGTCGAACAGGACGAGGGCATCCGGGCCGGTAGTACCGCGGAGTCGCTGGCGAAACTCCGCCCGGCCTTCACCAAGACCGGCTCGGTCACGGCAGGCAACGCCAGCCAGATCTCCGCGGGCGGCGCCGCCGTGGTGGTCACCAGCCTCGCCAAGGCGAAGGAACTGGGGCTGAAGCCACTCGCCACCATTACCGACTACAACACCGTGGGCATCGAACCAAAGAAGCTCTTCTTTGCCCCCGCCCTCGGCATCGCGGCCTTGTTAGAGAAGAACGGACTGACGCAGGCCGACATCGATCTCTTTGAAGTGAACGAAGCCTTCGCGGCGCAGGTGCTTGCCGACATCAAGCATCTCGGCATTGCCGAAGACAAGGTGAACGTCTGCGGCGGCGGCGTGGCGCTCGGCCACCCCATCGGCGCCAGCGGCGCCCGGGTGCTGGTCACCCTCCTCCACCAACTCACCCGCACCGGTGGCAAGAAGGGCGTCTGCAGCCTCTGCCTCGGCGGCGGCAACGCCGTCAGCATGCTGGTCGAGATGGCTTGAGGCCATGACGACCGACTCCGACCACGATTCCCCAAGACAGGGTTCGAGTGAGCCGAATTCTGCTGCCCCATGGCTTCCGCCTCGAGTTTCTGACCGCCTCGATCCCGAGCGACTCATCGAGAAGATCAGGGAAGTCGCGGCTCAAACACGGACGATGTTTCCGGATCGTGGGCTTCCTGATCGTCTTGATGCCTTGGTCGGCCTCACGCGGGATGCAAGCCGAATCGCCAACTCCATCCGCGGAAGAAGCCCGCTCGACTTCCTTCTGCCTGCATTGATCCTCTGCGGCATTGTCAGTGCTGGAGTCCTCGTAGCGACCACAATTCGCCTTCGCGTCGATGTCCCGGCATCCTTCCTGGAGTTGCTCGGACCACTCGATGCCGCCGCGAATCTCGCATTCCTCACGATCGGCCTTATCTTCCTCCTTTACCGTGTCCTCGTTGAGAAACGCCGGAAGAAGGTGATGCGAATGCTCCATCGGATCCGCTCGTTGGTGCACCTTCTCGACATGATCCAGTTGACGAAAAATCTGGAACCCGAGCCGAAGAGCAACCTCTCGATCGCGGACCGAATCCGGTACCTCGACGTATGTTCTCAGACCGCATCGCTTGCCGCGAAAAGTGCCGCACTGCTGATCGGCGAATACGATGACCCCACCGTGGTCTCGGCGGTGACCGAAATAGAAGTCGTCTGCTGTGGGATATCCCAGAAGATCTGGTCGAAGATCGCGGTGCTTCGAGCCCAACCGGCGTGATTTCGTCTGCGCGTTCAAAACGCTGAAACCCGCCCATAGGCCGCCCATGATTTCATCCTGACGCAGGATGCAAAGGGGACCGCCAGGTCACAACGGCGATGCCATTCCATCTCCCACCCCATCGCTCAGTCTTCCGTGTTTCGACCGGATTCGCTCCGAGGCCACGTAGACAAGTGACAAGATGGCTCTCAGTTCGAGAGGCTCAATTCATCTCGAAGCACCGAGTCTCGCCGAGAATCAGGGGCGACTCCAATGCGAAACAACCTTCTTGCTCGAAGTGTCACTCCGCCATGGCCCCTCTAACTGCAATCAGTCCCAAGACCAGTAGAAGCTCCAAGACACCGCAAAGAAGCGACAAGATCAAGGCAGCCTCCACCGACTAGCGAGCGATCGCGGCGACCGAGACCTGAATCGCGATGATCTCCACCGCAAGGCTTCCCTGAGGGAGACCGAGGTCACTCCTGCCAATCAGAACTTCTCTTCACCAGGGCTCTGGCCCCGCGCGAGACTTCGCGTCACTTCTCGAGAATGATCACCCAGCCGTTCCAGGCTTTCGTGTTATCCCAACGATCCCAGACCAGAAGACTGTCGCCGGGTCGAAGTGACCGACCGACGCGGCCACCGTCACGAGTCGACGAGAGATCTCCGGTCAGTTGCGAACGTCGCCCCGCGGTGCCGATCGAGTCATCGCTCACGCGTCCACCCTTGCGTACCAGATAGACATGGGGGATCGAACCATCGTTCCCTTCCATGAAGACTGTCCCACCGTTGGGACACGCCGAAATGGTCTGCATGTCATCGTGTCCGAGCATCAGATAGGTGGCGTCACAACGCTGGATGGGTTTGCCATCCGCCGCCGCCCGCTTGAGATGCGCCGCGATGCCAGCGACTAACTCGTTGGAGGGAACGGTCGTCCAATCTCCCATCGCCTGGCACTCGTCGTGGAACGACTGCCGAATCGACGAAGCCTCCGGACTTCTGACCTGGAACGAAAACCCACGCGGCCTCGCCGCTTCAGCAGCAGCTTCGGCAGCGGCCTTCTCCGCAGCCGCAGCGGCGGCAGCAGCAGCAGCGACTTCAGCGGCAGCGGCTTTAGCGGCAGCGGCCTCGGCAGCAGCAGCTTCGGCAGCAGCAGCGGCGGCAGCGGCTTCGGCGGCTTCAGCAGCAGCGGCTTCAGCAGCAGCGACTTCAGCGGCAGCGGCTTCAGCGGCAGCGGCCTCGGCAGCAGCAGCTTCGGCAGCGGCCTTCTCCTCAGCAGCAGCTTCGGCGGCAGCTTTTTCCGCCGCAGCCTTCTCGGCAGCGGCAGCGGCCTCGGCAACAGCAGCGTCGGAAGCAGCAGCGGCTTCAGCGGCAGCGGCCTCGGCAGCGGCGGCTTCAGCAACAGCAACTTCGGCAGCAGCAGCGGCTTCGGCAGCAGCGGCTTCAGCAGCAGCGGCTTCGGCAGCAGCAGCTTCGGAAGCAGCGGCGGCTTCAGCGGCAGCGGCCTCGGCAGCGGCGGCTTCAGCAACAGCAACTTCGG
>CALFOM010000035.1 GCA_937919685.1 uncultured Phycisphaera sp. | reverse complement strand
CCTGATCGTGGCCAGGAAGACGCCATCACCACCGAACACCATGGTCTTGAGATTGCCGGCCCGTTCGATCGAGAAGTCGAGCCCCTGATCGAACGCCACGACCGCACCGGGCTCGCACCGCAGGACCTCGTTGTCGAGCGTTCGCTCGATCACCGAGCCGCAGCAGTGCAGGAACGCCGTGCCGTCGCCTTCCAGCTGCTGCAGGAAGAATCCCGCGCCGCCGAACACGCCCGCCCGGATCCGATTGGCGCGCTTCGCGTTGATGTGGGTGCCCTTGGTCGCGCACAGGAAGCCGCTGTGCTCCACCTTGATCACGTTGCCCCAGTCGGGAAGGTGGATCGGCACGATCCGCCCCGGACTGTTGGCGGCGAAGGAAACCTTCGCGGGCCCGCTTCCGCCGTTCTCGAAGTGGGTCAGGAACACGCCGGCCCCGGTGACCGCCCGCCCCAGCGCCCCCATGAGGCCCCCACTCTTGCTCGAGCCGTCGCCGACCCGCGCCTCGAAGCTGATTCCCTCGTCCATCGCGAGCAGGGTCGATGCCTCGGCGACGAGCTCCTGGCCCGGCTGCAGCGTGACTTCGACCGCCTGCATGTCGTTTCCGAGAATGGTGTGTTCAATCAGCATGCTTCAGGTCTTTCTTTGGGTTGGAGGTATCAGACGGAATCACCGAGCAAAAGCCTATCGACCGCGGAAGCCGACGGCCGTACCCACCCCACTCGAAAGGCCCTCGTCGTGGCCGACGCCGCCTCGCCGATGCGGGCTCACTCGATTCCCGTCAAGATGCACGCGATGACCGACGAGAGAATCGATCGCCGAACCGCCTTCGGGCGACTGGGCGTCGGCGCGGTGCTTCTCGCATCGAACCGGCCGACGGCTGCGACGCCATCGCTGGTCGCCCCTCTGCCCGATCGCTTTCGCCGCGTGGTGCTTCGGCTCGATCCCGACCCCGTCGATCTCGAGGCATCCCTTCGGTACGAAGGGAACAATCTCGATCTCCGTGGTCCGCGCGGGGCCGAAGGCCTGCAGGTCGATTCCGGCGAGATGGTCGCGCGGCGCTGGCGACTCGCCGCCGCGGGATGTGCCGGGCTCTTCGTGCTGCGGGACTCCCTGTGGAGTCAGCAGGATCATCCGACCCGTCAGCATGCCTTCGCCCCCTACCTCCCACCCGCGTGGATCACCGCCGCATGCCTGGTCGCCCGCGGCGACCTCGCCTGGCGACCGATCTTCGACGCACCGATCGATGATGATTCCGCGTGGGCGGGATGCACGACGCCGGCGTCGCTGTTCGGCAACGCCCCGATCAGCGAGCACCTTCATTCCTCGGCCCGCGGCCTCCTCCGTGAGACGCAGACCGCCGATCCCGCTCGCAGCGTGATGGCGACGAACGCCCGGCGGACGTTCCGCAAGCTCGGCGCCGCCATGCGTCGCATGCACGCCGTCTCGGTGGACGGGCCGGACATGGTCGCCACCATCGGCGCGGAGATCGCCTGCCGGACCGACCGGCGCTACTTCCCCCCCGAACTCCGCCGTCGTCGGTTCATCCCCATCACCGTCACGAATCCGACGACCAAGGAGATCGGCGAGGGCAAGGGACCCGTCGCGCCGGAACATGCGTCCATCCCCCGCGTCGCGGAGATCGGAAGGATGGTGATGCGATCACTGCTCCGGCGAAGGCTCGCGGATGGGGACATCGCGGTCGAACGGTACGATCTCTCCCAGCCCGAATCACGAGCCGCCGCCATCGATCTGCTTCGAGATCTCGTCCCGAAGGACGGGCCCGTACCCGGTGACGGCCGAGTGTGGCTGTGGGTCAACGGCCCACTGGATCCGCGACGGAAGATGCGAGGCGTCGATGCGGGCGAGTGGATTCCGACCTTTCGACGCGAACTCGATCGCAGCGACATCGACCACCGCCGCGTCCGGCTCTTCAACAAGCCGTCGTTCGATCTTCCTCCCGGTCCGAACCGGGCGGCGGCGCTGGATGCCGGACTGGCCCGAGCCACGCAACTCGACGTACCCCTGAGTCTCAATCTGCGAACCACGGCCTTTCGACTCGTTTTGCACTGAAGCTCGCCGAATCCGTACTGACGCCGGTCGCGAAACGTATTCGATGTCACCCGCCGTCGTCTGGTTCAAGCGCGACCTGCAGGTCGCGGATCATGCACCCCTGGTCGAAGCCGCAGAACGCGGACCGGTGGTCGGTCTGTATGTCCACGAGCCTGAAGTGCTGGCATCTCCTGAGTGGTCGCCCGGGCACCTTGCCTTCATCGAGGACTGCCTCGCCGAGGTCCGGGAGCGACTCGCCTCGCTCGGCTCGATCCTGCTGGTGCGGCACGGCGCGATGCCGGACACGCTCGACCGCCTGCACGATCAATGGCGATTCGAAGAACTCTGGAGCCACGAAGAGACCGGGCTTGCGATCACCTACGCCCGCGATCGACGCGTTGCGGCGTGGTGCCGGCGCCGGGACGTCCGCTGGACGGAACGACCCCAGCATGGCGTGGTCCGACCACTCGCCTCCCGCGACGGATGGGCGGGTCACTGGCGACGAAGAATGGCTCCCCCGCCACTTCCCACACCGACGTCGCTCACGGGGCCGACCGCCGACGAGATGACCTTCCTTGCGGCCGAAGACGTCTCGGCGAGCGACGTCCGCGGCAATGCCCCGAATCCGATGATGGACGCCCAGTCCGGCGGCGAAACCGATGCGAATCTGGTTCTGCACTCGTTCCTTCACGAACGTGGCGAGCACTACCAGCAAGCGATGTCGACCCCCATCGAAGGCTGGACGGCGTGCAGCCGACTGAGCCCGCATCTCGCGTACGGCTCGCTCTCCATTCGGACCGTGCACCATGCCACCCGCGACCGGATCGAATCGCTTCGCGAGGAGCCGAATGCCGGCGAGTGGCGACGATCGCTCGCGAGCTACGAGAAACGACTGCGGTGGCACTGCCACTTCATCCAGAAGCTCGAGGACGAGCCCGAGATCGAATTCCGCAACTTCAACCGCGCCTTCGACGGCCTGCGGCAGGAAGACCGGTCCTGCTGGACCACGGAGGAACAGCGGCGATTCGACGCCTGGGTCGGCGGGCGAACCGGCTATCCGCTGGTCGACGCGTGTATGCGTTGTCTCGATCGCACCGGATGGATCAACTTCCGCATGCGGGCGATGCTCGTCTCGTTCGCCGCGTATCACCTCTGGCTGCACTGGAAGCCGGTGGCCGAGCACCTCGCCACCCGTTTCCTCGACTTCGAAGCCGGGATCCACTACTCCCAGTGCCAGATGCAGTCGGGGGTGACCGGGATCAACACCGTCCGCATCTACTCCCCGGTGAAGCAGGCGGCCGACCAGGATCCCGACGGACGGTTCATCCGGCGCTGGGTCCCCGAACTCGCCGACGTGCCGGACGAACACATCGCGCGACCGGAGGAGATGCCCCCGCTCACCCAGCACATGGCCGGATGCCTCGTCGGCGAGACGTATCCCGCGCCCGTCGTCGATCACGAAACGGCGTACCGCGCGGCGAAAGAGCGGATCTTCGACGCCCGCGGCACGAGCCGGGCCAGGCAGGAGGCGTCCCGCGTCTACCGGCGGCACGGCTCGCGAAGTCGTCGCACCGAACGGCGGTGATCATCGGATCGCGACGAATTCAAGACTCGACGTGGAAGAGCTTGTTGTAGATCGTCCAGCGGCCGTCGACCCGGAGCATCCCGAAGGTGTCGAGGAAGGTCATGCCGAGGTAAGACTCGCGGAGACGCACCGCCGCCGTCTCGCCCGCAACCTCGCAGGAAAGGATCTCCAGCATCCGCGGCTCGCCCGACGCATCGGGTGACGGCTGCTGAGCCTCGACGAATCCGGCGAAGTCCTCGACGCTCATCTCGTGAAGCCCGTCCGGGAGGTAGCCGGTGATCTTCGCGTTGTCGTGGAAGACCTCGCGGACCATCGCGGGGTCCGAGCCGCGGAGGCTCGCGTAGTACCGCTCGACGCAGGATCGGATTTCATTCGTGTCGTTCATGCTCAATCTCCAATCTGAGAATTCTACGATTGTCACGATGCCGCGGCCATCGTCAAGTTCCTCCCCAAGCGTGCGGACGACGTGGCGAGTCTCGCCCAAGGCCCGCCGTCGGGAGAAACGCGAGGATCACACCACAAAGGTGCGCTCCGGATGCCTCGAGGACCAACGGCGATCTCGATGGAC
>CALFOM010000034.1 GCA_937919685.1 uncultured Phycisphaera sp. | reverse complement strand
GGTTCGACGGGTCGGCCGGCGGTTCAGGGACGGCGGTCTGCGCGGCCTCGAGTCGTTCGAGCGCTTCGGCGTATCGGGCGGTTCCCTCGTTGTACATCGACTGTGCCGCCAAGTTGGCATCTCCGAGTTCTGCCGCTCGCTGAAAACTCGTGGCGGCATCCTCGAAGGCGCCGGACCGGTACCGGGCGACGCCTTGGTTGTAGGCCGCACCAGCAAGTCTAGGATCGAGACGCTCGACCTCGGCCCACGCCTCCGCCGCGGTGGGCCACTCTTGAGAAGTCATGGCCGACTCGGCGCGAGCGATCGCAGCGCCAATCTCGGCGGCGGTCCCGCGAGGCGCGGGTGATTCCTCCGTCACGCCGGCATCTTGCGCCGCGATCGGCACCGTGATGATCGACGCGAGGACAAGGACGATCATTCGTCGGAGCCGGAATACTCGCAAGAGCCATGACCGAGTCGTGGTGGATGGGTGATTCACGCGGGCATTCTCCCCGGATTCGGACGTGACGTGGGAGTCCTGCTGGATCTACCCCACGGTCGGCGCCTTCGATCGGCGATCAGGCTTTCGAGCATGAAACAGATGAGCGAGATACCTGCAAACCATTGGAATCGTGGGATCAGTTGACGGGCGACCCCTTCGTCCTGGTCCTGAAGATCGGTGGTGGTGATCCAGCCTTTGAAGAATTCGCCAAGATCGACCAAGCTGGTGCCCGCTGGGACGAACACTCCACCGCCGGCGTCCGCCACTGATTGCAGCAGAGCGGGATCCATGCGAGTCCAGACTTCCTGGTTTTCGTGGAGGAGCCAACTTGGTTGGCCGTCGATCACGGTCGGAATCCGAGCTCCGTCATCCGGGTTGCCGATCCCTACCGTGTAGACCCGGACGCCATGATCGCGTTGCGCCGCTTCGGCCGCTTCGATCGGAAAGCTGTCCATGTCCTCGCCGTCACTCAGAACCACGATCGCCTTGCCGCCGGGTTCGTCATTCCCGAAGGCGTCTGCGGCGACTCGAATCGCGTCGCCGAGCATGGATCCGCCTCGCGTCGCACTTCGCGGAGAGAGTTCCTCGAGCGAGTTTTCAAAGGCGTCGTAGTTCAACGTGAGCGGGCTCTTGATCGCCGCATCGCCGGCGAAATCGACCAGACCAACCCGGTCGCCGGCCATGGAGTCGACGGCGCCCTCGATGAAGAGCCGGGCGCGATCAAGCCTGGAAGGCGACGCATCCCGAGCCAGCATGCTGCGAGAGACGTCCACCACGAACATCACGTCCATGCCACTGCGATTGACCTCAACGTATCGAATACCCCACCGAGGATCCGCGAGGGCCAACACGAGAAAGAGGAGGCCCAGTACGGCGAAGATGCTGCGAACGGCCGGACGGAAGATGCTGAGCCGAGGGGCGAGGCGGGCCAGCATCGGGACGTCGGCAAATCGTTTGATCGCTCGGCGACGAGCAAGCACGCCCCACCAAGCGAGGAGAGCTACTCCGGCGACGAGCCAGAGCCAGACGATTGAATCAAGATGTTGGAAGTTGAGATCCATGGACTTGAAGCAGCAGGCGTTCAGGGAAGAGTGCGAAAACGAGTGTGAATGAGAATCTGTTCGCTCGCGAGCAGAAGCAGCGCGATGAGCAGGAGTGGAGGAAGTTCGAGTCCACCGAGCGACAGTGGTTGCACCGCAAGATCGCGATAGGAGCGATAGCGGCGCTGTTCCGTGGTGGTTTTCTCGAGTTCGTCGATTTCGGTGTAGATGCGTCGAAGGCTGTCGGTGTCCGTGGCGCGAAAATACTTGCCGCCGGTCGCGTCGGCGACGGCTTCGAGCGTTTTCTCGTCGATGGAGACCCGTTGTCGTCCCATGACCTGCCGCCCTAGGGCGTCTCGAGCTGGAACCGGCGCCACACCGTTGGATCCAACCCCGATGGCGTAGATGCGGACGTCGAAGGCGCTGGCAATCTCAGCGGCCACCAACGGATCAAGGTCGCCGGCGTTGTTCTCGCCGTCGGTCAACAGCACGATGACCCGACTCTTGATCCTTCGACCGGCCTCGTCACCTCGGGCGTCGAGTTCGCGGAGCCGTTCGACGGCGAGGGCGATCGCATCACCGATCGCGGTGCCGTCCTCGCTTTGCTCCGTCGCGATCCGGACCTTGTCGAGGGCGTCAATGACGTAGGGATGATCAAGGGTCAGCGGACTGACGGTATCCGCGAAACCAGCAAAGGTGATCAGGCCGACGAGGTCGTCGGGGCGGCCCATGAGATCGTCGTCGCCTTCGATAAAATCGGTGAGCACCTTCTTTACCGCGGTGAGTCGGTCGACTCGACCACCGGCAAGTTCGAAGTCGAGCGCCCGCATGCTTCCGGAGCGGTCGATGACCGACTGGATCGCGATTCCTTCGACGAAGACTTCGCTCCGCTCGTTGGCCTTGATCGGACGGGCGATGCAGATGATCAACAGGACGATGCCCGCAACTCGGAGGCTCGGGGGGAGCCAGCGGATCCGGCCCACCCAACTGCGGCCGGCGGCAGCCAGATCTCTGGTCGACGCGTGCACGAGTGTCGCGCGTCGACGCCACAGAGGGAGTACTGCCAGAAAGGCGAGGGGCAAAAGCAGCAGCCACCACGCGGAACCGGGATGGAATCCAAGTCGCTGGAGGTCGGGGAGCCAGTCGAAGAGGGAACTCATGTTCGCCCCTCCAAATCGTCGAGCCCGTCAACGGCGCGGTGGATCGCCGATTCGCGTGTGCCGTGGTTTCTGGTTCGTGGTGATCCCGGGGAAACGGTGGCGTCGCCGGCGGTTGTTTCATCGACTTCCACGCGTGGGCCGGCTTCGACTACGAATCCGCGAGTGACTTCGAGGGCCTTGTCGCACTCGGTGACCATCGGTCGATCGCCGGCAAACTTCACAAGGTCGGCGGTTCGAAGCAAGCGGGCCAGTCGTTGAGCCTGCTCGGTAGTCAGTTCGGGATGGGTCCGGGCTTCCGTGATGAATTCCTGAGTCGTTCGTTCGGGCGCCGCGATATGGAACCGTCGTTCGATGAAGCCGCGAGCGATGTCGGTCAGTTCAGTGAAGAACGGCTCGATCTCACCGGCGAGAGGAAGTTGGCGGGAAGCCAGCCGATCCAAGGCTGAAAGCGCCCATCGATCTGCGGGTTCCGGCGGCGGCAGTGGTCTCGGCAGTCTCGCTCGCCACCAGAAGAAAGCGAGGATCGCGAGTATTGCGATGGAGCCGGCGACAACCATGGAGACGAGCCGCCAGTCGAAGGGCGCCCTGACCGTGACCGCGTCGGCGATGTCGCGGAAGTTTTCAGGTCCGGCGTCAAGCCCGGCCACCGACTCCACCTCGATCGAGCGTGCCGGAAAAGTCATGGTGGTGGCACCCAGGCGAACAGTGATGGGAGGCAGTTCCAGACGACCGGCGTCGAAGGTGCGCAGCGTGAGACGTGGCGGCAGAGGGTTCAAATTCGATGCTGCAGCATCCGCGAGGCGGCGGCCATCGAGGACTTCGAAGGGGCCCAGTACTTCTCCCGGTCGAGGAAGTTCCAGGATTTGGTCCGCTGCACCCGTCACGGTGAGGCGGAAGACGATCGGGACTCCGGATTCGGGCCGTTCGGTCTCGAGGGTGAGCGAGATGCTGGCCGAGTCGAGATCGACGGTCATGGATCGACCGGCAACGAGCAGAGGTGGTGCCTCGGCTGGTTCCAATGAGTCGGCGGCGTCCGCATCCTGAATTCGAGCCGTCGAGGACGCCATGGCGGGTCGCGACGAATTCAGGATCAACATCGTGGAGCCGAAGCCGATGAAGAGGCCGAGGAGCAGGTGGACGAACGTGCGCATGTTCATCGCGACCGCCTTCTCTCTCGGCGTCGAAAGTAGGCCGTGAGGGGTTCGACGAAGTCGATACCGGTCTCGATCTCGATGGGGTCGACCTTCATTCGACGGAACGTCGTTCTTCGCTCGAGCGTTCGAGCGGCCACTCGTTCGGCGAAACGTCGTCGGACGGCGCGTCGTCCCGTGTCGACGAGGATCTTCTCGCCTGATTCCGGATCGGTGAACTCCACGAGTCCCATTGGAGGGATCTCCCGCTCGCGACGATCATTCACCACCACTGGGACAACGTCGTGTCGACGGCGAGCCGCTCGAAACGAAGTTTCCCAGTCGGAATCCATGAAATCGCTCGCGACGAAGAGGACGGATCGCTGGCGAAGCACGCGGTCGAGTTCCTTGATCGCAGGACCAATCGCGGTTCCCCGTCCCTTTGGCTTGAGCGCGAGCAGTTCTCGAACGATCCGCATGACGTGTCGTGTTCCCTTTCGAGGGGGGACGTATTTTTCGACCCGATCGGTGAAAGCCAGAAGACCGATCTTGTCGTTGTTGAAACTCGCACTGAAGGCGAGCGTGGCAACGATTTCCGCGAGAAGGTCCTGTTTGAACTGACCCTGCGTTCCGAATTCGAGCGATCCTGACACATCGACGGCAAGCATCACCGTCAACTCCCTTTCCTCGCGAAAAAGCTTGATGTGTGGATCGCCGAGTCGAGCGCTCACGTTCCAGTCGATCGATCGGACGTCGTCGCCGATCTGGTACGGGCGGACTTCCTCGAATTCCATGCCTCGGCCCTTGAAGGCCGAGTGATACTGACCGGCAAGGGCGGCACTGACGACATGTCGGGTGCGAAGCCGGATCCGGCGGACCCGGCGCAAGAGGTCCCGGGCGTCTTCTGCCGGAAGCGAGCCGTCGTCAATCGAGATGGTGTCGTGGTTTTTTTTCACGGGACCGGAACGTGATCAAGCAGTGCGGAGACGAGATCGTCGGCGGTCTTTTCTTCAGCTTCGGCTTCGTAAGAGAGACCAAGCCGGTGCCGGAGGACGTCCGGCGCCGCATCCTTGACGTCCTGGGGAACGACATATCCTCGCCCCGCGAGAAAGGCGCGAGCCTTCGCGACCAGAAGGAGTGCAATGGTCGCCCGCGGGGAGGCGCCGAATTCGACAAGTTCTGCGAAGTCGAGGCCGGCCGCTGCGGGATCTCGGGTGGCCACGACGAGGTCCACGATGTACTCGCGAATTCTCTCGTCGACGTGAATTCGATCGACGAGGGCGCGGGCTCTGGCGATGTCGCTTGGGTCGACGACGGCTTCGATTTCCAGATCGGTCGACGTCTTCGCCATCCGATCGAGAATCTGTCGCTCTTCGCCGCGATTGGGATAGCGGACCAGAAGTTTCATCAGAAAACGATCCACTTGCGCTTCTGGAAGGGGATAGGTGCCTTCCTGCTCGATCGGATTCTGGGTCGCGAGCACCATGAACGGTTCGGGAAGGGGATGGGTCTCGTCGCCGATGGTGACCTGTCGTTCCTGCATGGCTTCGAGCAACGCCGACTGCACCTTGGCGGGGGCGCGGTTGATCTCATCCGCCAGAATCAGATTCGAGAAGATCGGTCCGGTCTTCACCACGAAGTCGCCATGGGAAGGACGGTAGATCAGGGTTCCGATGAGGTCGGCGGGGAGGAGGTCCGGCGTGAACTGGATCCTTTTGAACTCCGTGCGGATCCCCTTTGCGAGGCTGGCGATGGCCGTCGTCTTGGCCAAACCCGGGACGCCTTCGATGAGCAGATGCCCATTCGCAAGCAGGCCGACGATGAGCCCATCGAGGAGTTCCTGCTGGCCCACGATCACCCGATGCATCTGTTCTTGGAGCCGGCGGAAAGGCTGGCTGGCCTCGGCGACATCCGCTTCAAGACGAGCGGTGTCCTCGGTGGTCGGGGCGGTCGGGGCTTTTTCGTGGGTCATTTCATGGGTCATGAGGACGGGGCCGGTGGGGGTTCACGGAGAAACAAGTTCGAGGGCAGGCTCCGGAGCGTCGGTCCGGAGGGTGTCAAGCGTACAGCGATGACGGCCTCCCGTTGCATCGATCCCGCACCCCCCGGGTACGATTTCAGCATCCTCCAGGTTCGCGATACGGTCGAAGTCCGCCCAGATTCGCGATCCCGGAATCGGGAGCACCACCTTGCGAATCGGATGGATCGGATGCGGCGTGATGGGGACCTCGATGGTCGGCCATCTTCTGGAGAACGGCCACGGGGTCCGGGTCTTCACCCGGACTCGGTCCAAAGCAGTCTCACTGCTGGAACGGGGAGCTGACTGGGCGGAGAGCCCGCGGGAGGCCGCGGAAGGAATGGATGCCGTCGTCTCGATCGTCGGCTTTCCCGAGGATGTGGAATCGGTGCACTTAGGTGCGCAAGGAACCCTCACCGCAACCCGGGTTCCCTCGATCCTCATCGACATGACCACCAGTGACCCGGGACTAGCGATCAGGCTCCATGTCGCGGCGGCCCAACGAGGAGTTGCCGCCATCGACGCTCCGGTCTCCGGAGGTGATGTCGGCGCCCGAAACGGGACGCTTTCGATCATGATCGGCGGAGACCCCGCTGCGGTGGAAATGGCTCAGCCCATCTTCGAAGCGTGCGGCGGGACCATCGTGCACCAAGGCGGCCCGGGGGCCGGTCAGAAAACAAAAATTGTGAATCAGATCCTCGTCGCGGCCTCCATGATCGGCGCCTGCGAGGCAATTCTGTTCGCCGCTCGAGCCGGACTCGACGCGCGAACTGTTCTGAAATCGGTGGCTACCGGCGCTGCGGGCAGTTGGACGCTGTCGAACCTCGTTCCGCGGATGTTGGAGGCGAATTTCGAGCCCGGGTTCTTTATCGATCACTTCGTGAAGGATCTGGGAATTGCAGTGCACGAGGCTCGCGCCACCGGCCTGGATCTTCCGGGCCTTGAAATGGCGGAACGGTTTTATCGAGAGGCAAAGGCCGAGGGGCTCGGATCCAAGGGAACCCAAGCCCTGCTTCTGCTTCTGGAGGCCAGACAGCGGGATTGATGGTCAAAAAGCGGTTTTTTAGAGAAGGAAACGGCGTTTTTGGCCAGCTTTGGAGTGCCAATGTGCCTCGCGCGGGTCGAATGAAGGTTGGAGCAAAGGTCAAGGATCCACTGGAGATGGTCGTTTCCGGGTCTTGTAGGTCTGGAATCTCGCGGGATGCTTGGTACACTTGCCGACCCGAAGTTCGGCCACGAGGTGGCCGGCTCCAGTATCACGCCAAGCCGGACCGATCTGCCATGGATCTTGCCCCGTCCACCACCGTCACCTTCACGATCACCTCGCTTCCCAAGAACGAAGCTGGTCGGAAGACGCTGAACCGACTCATGAAGATGCAGCCGAAGATCCAGAAGGGCCTTGCGATGCTTTCGCGTCGTCGACGGCAGAAGGAAAACATCGCGACGAGTCGTGCCGGTCGAATCTGGATCAACCGGAAGCGGCCAACTCAACTCACTCGCGTCGAGGTCGGCGAGACCTTCACCCTTCGGGTGAGCCCGCACATCATTCCCGACATCAAGAGTGTCGCCGCCTACTTGGACATGAAGGCCGCCTGATTCATCGCGATCGGTCAAGCAGATCGACGAGACGCTCAAGAAACTGACCACTGAACGGCGTCGTGCGAAGCACGACGCCGTTCTTCTTTTGAGAAGCCCTCGACTTCCTCACTCGGCCCTTGCGGTGAGCAGCACTGCCAGTGGGCTTTGGTCGGCCAGGGCGGGAACCAGCATGACGCTCCCGGTGACGGGCATGTCGAGGTCGATTTCGGTTTCGATCTTCCGGGTTCCGCCGACCGCCGCACCGACGAGTGTCGCACGGATACCGCAGCGGAGTCGGTGTCGAACGGCGTCCCAGACCGGGGTCAGGGTGATCGATGTCTCGAGTGATGCATTTGAGGCTTCGATGGTCGCCGAGCTTCCCGGTTCGATGTTCATTTCTCCGGTGAACACGCCGACGGCGAGCGGCGACCGTCGGATGGCGATGACCGACGCGGGTGTTTCCGGACCGTGGGCGAGTCGGATGCGGTCGATTTCGGAAGCCTTCATGCCGACGACCGAAATCGAGAACGCGACGCGGTCCGGGCGGGCGATCCGCAGTGACTGGAGAAGTCGGCCGACTTCGAGTTGCACGAAAGAAGGCGCCATGATCAAGAGCGATCGGGGGCGACTCTCGATCTGGCCGATGGATCCGCCGACTTCGTACCAGTGGTCCGTGATGATGAGATCGCGAATCAGGGCAATGATCTCGCCCTCGTTCTGAAAGGTTGTCGGCGCGGAACCCGAGGCAGCAAGGAGAGTCTGCGATTCGATCAGATCAGAGACCGGATGGAGGAGCGGCGAAGCATGTCGGCCGACGTTTCCTACGGTCGTGAGGCGGAGGCCATCCGGGCTGCCGTCGATCACTGGGCGTTCGTAGTCTGCTCCGACCTGTGCAAGGATCTGGTCCAACACGATTCGAAGCGAGCCGGGTTGGGGATCTGGGGTGACGCGATCGTCGGGGTGGATTCCGATTGTTCCGAGCGCGGTCCAGTCCGCGTCGATGCGCAAGCCGCCGAGGCCGGCCAGAATTTCCAAGACGTCTTCCAATCGGAGCTCTCGAGCCGGCGGCGATACTCGAATTCGCTCAGCGTCTTGCAGGCGTTGTATTGACCGGACGACCGGATCCGGAGTCAACCGCGGTGCGACCGTTGCGTCGATCTCTGGCGCCGGGACTCTCCCCGACTCGGGCGGGGGCGGCATGATCGCCATCATGCCCACGAGTAAGCCAATGGGAATGATCACGACTTGATCTCCGTCTGTTTCGCCAGTTTGATGATGGCATCGATGTGTTGGTGATCTGCCGACTTGGGGCTGGACGTGAGCAGCGCGTCGTGCGCCATCGAGATCACGTCTTTCGAGAGTGGAGTTCCCGGGGTCAGCAGCCCGTCCTTGTCGTTGAGGTGATCGAGGATGGAGTCGAGACGACCCGCGCCGTGCAGCGCCTTGAAGACTTCGACGGCACGGGGTTCGTACCAGGTGCCGGAATGAGCTTCAAGGTCCTCAATGGCGCGTGCGGCGTCGGTTTCTCGGATGCCGTCGCGATAGGGGCGAAAGCCGGTCATCGCGTCGAATGCGTCGATGACCGCGAACCAACGCGCCTCGACGGGAATGTCCGCTCCGCAAAGTCCGTCGGGATATCCGGACCCATCCATCCGTTCGTGATGACTGCGGACCACGTTGAGTACAAACGGATCGTCGACGCCGAGGCGTCGAAGCCTCTCCCAACCGTCGATCGGGTGCCGTTGCACCGTGCGGTACTCGTCTTCCGTCAGGCAGGCGGGTTTGGAGAGGATCTCCGCGGGGACGTCGATCTTTCCGAAATCATGCAGAACCGCCCCGAGCATGAAACTCAAGACTTCGGAGATCGGCATCCGGTCGGCTTCGGCCATCGCCTGCGCGTACATGGTCACTCGCCAAGTGTGGGCGCCAGTGCTGCGGTCCTTGAGTTCCACGATGCGGCCGAGCGCGTTGGCGAGCTTGAAGTCCACGAAGTCAGCCTAGCAAGGTCGCCGTTCCCGAGGCTCTAGAATCTCGGCGGCCAACGCCCATTTGCCGACCTTGGCCCGGTTGGTGATCGGCCTCAGCAGGGGCGTGAGAGGATCGCCCGTCGGATGGGGACCAGCACGGATGGAATCAGCCGCTCCTCGACCAATCGCTCACCGTGCCCGGCGAGGCGGGCAAAGAGTGCAGGAAGCTCATCGATTTTCTTGATCGGACCGCTCGACCGAACGGTGAGGTAGACGCTGATCGGATCGTGACCGTCCAGTCCGGGGATTCCGGCACCTTCGCGAGCGGGCCTCGACTTGATCTCAAAGAACGCCTGCATTCTGGGATCGTCGTCGAGCGAGATTCCGATGAACGGCTGGGCTTCCACCAGCCGCTCGCGATCTCGATCCACGAGATCAGCAAGAGGCGAATCGGAGAGAAGCGCCTCGAAGACGATCTCATCGCGATCTCGATCGGCTTCGAAGTCGAATCCGAATACGAGTTCGAGATGATCAAGATCGAGCGGGCTCACCGAAAGGAAGTACGGTGCGATCTCGAGGATCTTGCGATGAAGTTTGTACGCCTCTTCCAGTGAAGCGGGATTGACCGTGCCGCTCCGCAACGTGGTTTTTCGGAGGGCGACCCAGGAGTAGGTGCCGTCGGTATCCTCCGACTCAAGCGCGCATTCTCCCTCGTACCGCTTCAACTTTTCCAGTCGAGGGAATTCTCGCTGAATCCGTTCGAAAAGATCGAGAACCGATTCCCGTCCTTCGGGAATGTCCATGGTCAGCGCGATCTTCTGATTCAGATAGAAATCGGAGCAGAGGGCGGTGATGTTTGAATCCACGTCGGCTTCACTCCGGCCACGGCAGGTCAGGTCGTCGGGAAGGGTCGATCCCTTCTTTGCCCGGTCGACCAAAGGTCAGACCTCAGGTGATGCGGAGGGTATGCCCAGCGTGGTGTGGAATGGAGCCTGCGACGCGTTTTCCACGAGTCCGGTGCTCTGGCGATCGGTTAGGGGCGTCTCAGGTACGAACCCCAACGCCAGATCCACTCCAGGGGGCCGAGCTTGAATCGTCGTTGCCAGACGATGCAGGCGGTTGCCACCAGGCTGTAGACGATGATCGAGGCCAGGAATAGCGCCGCGGGCCCGTGTTCGTTGAATTGGCCCAGGCCCCAGAATGAGACGAATCCGACGAAGAGGACGCTCTCGAGAAGGTAGGCGGAAAGCGACATTCGGCCGACCGAGGCAAGCCCGTTCGCCAATGGCATCCGGCGAGAGGCACAAGCGAGGCCGACCACGCCGATGATGCCGAGGGCGAGGACCGCGGAAGTGAGGTCGTGGACCGCATCCATCGCCGATCGGAGGCCGATCTCGAGGTCTCCGGAGAGTCTGGCGAAGGCGATGAGCATCTCAGCAGGGAGTCCGATCGCCACTCCCCAGATCGCGAGTCGGCGCAGGAGCCATCGACGATCGGGGTCAAGGAGGCCGACGTCGTGGAACCAGGATCCAACGAGGACCAGGCCGAGGACGTGCCAGCCGTAGGCGAAGAAGAAGAGCAACGTCGCGAAGATCCAGGTGACCGCTCGAAACATGAACGCGTCGGCGAACGGCCCATCGCGAACCGCGGCGATTTCTGCGTTGATCCAGATTGGACTCGCGGGATCAAAGTTTGCGGCCTGCATTGCCGCGAACCCTTGGAGCGTCAGATCAGGATCCTCGACCACTGCGGACGGGATCATCGCGAGCAGGCCGAACCCTAGGGCGGCCAGCATCGACACGGCCAGGCAGACGATGCCGAGTGCGAGCCGGATTCCGGAAGGAATCTGGATGAGCAGGATCATCAGCATTCCCACGATCGCGTATTGGAACAGGATGTCCCCGAACCAGAGGCCGAGCGCGTGCAGCAGGCCGAACATCGCGAGAATCATCATGCGGCGGGCAAGGAAACCGGCGGCACGGCCCGTTCGCTCGATGAGCCGCGAACGTTGCATCGCGATGCCGAATCCAAAGAGCACCGAGAAAATCGAGATGAACTTGAACTGGAAGAAGGCCGTGACCACGAAAATGGCGGCCGAATCCATACCGCTTGCGTCGATGTCCACCTGTCCTGCAGCGTCCATTATCGGGAAGCTGAAGAACCACGCATTCACCACCACAATGCCGAAAAGGGCGAGGCCTCGAAGCACGTCGAGCGACTCGATGCGAGAGCTTCGGTGCACGGATGGCGAGGAAGTTCGAGGTTCAGTCACGAGAGTCCTCTTGGGCCGAAGTCGATTCTCGGTGCCGTAGATCGAGCATGCTGCGGGCCGTTCGCACGCCGGAGTACGCTCGGAGTGGCGGGCGCTGACGATACGAGAACCAACGCCAGAACCATTCGAGCGGTCCGAGTAGGAAGCGGCGGCGCCAGAGGACACAGCCCCAGAGAACGAGGCCGTATGTCGCGATCGCGATGGCAACCGCGGAACCGTTACTGACCGACCCGAACCAACCGAGTCCCCACGATCTGAAGATCGCTGCGAGTAGGAACGACTCGAGCAGGTACGCCGTCAACGACATGCTTCCCGCGGCGGCAAAGAACTTTGCCAACGGGAGCCTCCCGCGTTCGACCAGGCTGGCGACTACGCCGGCGTACCCCACCGCGACGCCAGCGGCGGCGATCGGATGGATGAATGCCCACCAGGCCGCCGCGGCGGCGCTGGCCCCGCGAAACTCCGGCGGGAGCGCGTGTATGACTTCGAGCGGTAGTCCGATCGTGAGGCACCCGACGGTGATTCGGGATCGCCACGATTCGGCGTCGGGTCGGAAGAAGCCTCGTTGTTGAAGGACCGTTCCGAGGAGGACGAGTCCGAAGAGATACCAGCCGTAGAATCGGACCCCGTAGCCCATTGATCCTCGCCACGACATGAATCGCTGCTGCACCACGTCGGTCCAGGGACTGATCGCGGGAATCGGCGGGCGCTCGAGATCTGATTCCGCAGTCAGAAGCGGAGGCGGATCGACGGTATTTTTCGGAGCGGCCGTTTCGATCGGTGGGTTGGCCACGACCAGTGTGGTTGGTTCGCTGGTCGGAGCGAGCAATCGTTGCAGCGGAGTTCTGGCGACGAGCACGCCGGACAGGAGAATCAGGAAGAGTCCGAGGGTCAGTCGCACTCGTATCGATCGTCCGAGGAGCGGAAGGGTCATCATGCCGATGCCGGCAAGGACAAAGAGGATGTCGCCGAAGAAGAGGCCGAATGCGTGGAGGAGCCCGATCGCGCCAAGCCAGGCGAGCCGTCTGACTTCAAAGCGGATCGATCGGGCCTTGGCGGAGATCAGGCGAGTCCGTTGAGCGGCCAGGCCGAAGCCGAACAGCAGGGTGAACAACGCGAGAAATTTCTGGTGACCGAGGGCAAGGTCGAGGGTGGCGACGATCCGGTCGAGGGTATTCCCCTCGAGCGTCCAGGGCCCGGCAATCGCGCGGGCCATCGGCATCGAGAAGAACCGAACGTTTTCGATCACGATGCCAAGCAGCGCAATTCCTCTGATCACGTCGATACACGCGAGCCGGCCTCGACGTTCGATGGGGTGAACTTCGCTGATGACGTCGTCCCCTGAGGTGTCTCTACAGATCGGTGTCACGACTCTTGGTCAGGATCAGTCTCGCGGCTCAAAGGGTCCTGCCGCAAGTACTTCGGTCACGGCCTCTTGAAATCTCGACAGATCGGCGAGATCCGGGAGAAGAACGTCCGGCTCATGGGGCCGAAGGTCCTCCATTTCGAACCGGCCCGTCGCGACGGCGATTACCCGGCATCCGTTGGCATGGGCGCAATCGACGTCGGCGGGCGTATCGCCGATGATCACCGTCTCGTGCGGGTCGATCGATCTTCCGAACATGGAGATCGCCCGATCGATGGCGATCGGAGGAAGGCCGCGTCGTCGATCGGCCTCCGATCCCCAAACTCCAAATCGGAAGAGATCTGGATCTAGGCCGGCTGCTTTCACTTTCAAACGGCCGGTCTCCGGATAGTTCCCGGTCAGCAGGGCCGCTTCTAGATTCGGATGTTCATGAACCCAGTCGACGGCCTCGGCGGCGCCGGGGAGTGCATAGACCGGATTTTCCGCCTCGATAATCTCTGCGAGAATGGCACCATAGGTCTCTCGAAATGCATCGTGCCCTTCGTCGGTCGCTTCGAGTCCTCGCTGGTCGACAAGCGCCCTCCAGATAAGGGGGTCGAGCCACCCAGCGGTATCCAATTTCTTCATATCGACGCAGTCGCCTTCATGACGAGGCGGATGTAGTTGCTGCATGGCGATGCCCATCGATCTCGGTCCGGCACCGCCGCTTCTCAGCAGCGTGCCATCGATGTCAAAGAGGATCAGCATGGATCACCCAATCGTCGGACGAGAATCAACTTGGGGTCGCTCATGCAACCGCGTCGCAGACGGCAGCGGCAGCCTCGGCAAGATTGCGGGCGGTCTGCATCGACGGGATGTCGGCTTTGGCGTCTTCGAGAATCTGGCGGGCGGCATCGACTTCCGTACCTTCGAGCCGGACCACCAGCGGGACGTCGAAGCCGACTTCCTTGGCCGCCGCGACGATGGCGGAGGCGATCGTGTCACACCGCATGATGCCACCGAAAATGTTGACCAGAACGCCGTTGACCCGACCGTCGCCGAGGATGATTCGGAAGGCTTCGGTCACGGATTCCTTGGTCGCGGAGCCGCCTACGTCGAGAAAGTTGGCCGGCTCACCCCCGTGGAGCTTCACGATGTCCATGGTGCTCATCGCGAGTCCGGCGCCATTGACCAGGCACCCGATGGTTCCATCGAGCGCGACGTACGAAAGACCGAATTCTTCGGCGCGGATCTCGGCCGGGTTCTCTTCGGCGGGATCATGCATCGCCTTCAATTCCGGGTGTCGATACAGGGCGTTGTCATCGAAACCGAACTTCGCGTCGATCGCGATGACTCGACCGTCCGGTGCTGCGTCGGTGGGGGGCGTGACGATGAGTGGGTTGATCTCGACGATGCTCGCATCCAAACTGGAGTAGAGCGACGCCAGTCGTTGCATGATCGTCGCGGCCTGCTGGATCTGGCGACCGTGGAATCCGAGACGCTTCGCAAGGGCGCGGGCTTCGAATGCCTCCAGTCCGGACAGCGGATGGATCGGGACCTTGTGAATCGCATCGGGGTTGTCGTGCGCGACGGTTTCAATCTCCACGCCGCCTTCGGCACTGGCGATCAGCGTGTTCACTCCGTTGTTCCGGTCCAGCGTCACCGCAAGGTAGTACTCCTTCTCGATGTCGACGCCGGCGGCGATCAAGAGTCGTTTGACCTCGATGCCTTCTGCTCCGGTCTGCACCGAGACCATGCGGTTGCCGAGCATGAAGTCGGCGGCTTCGCGAGCCTCTTCGACCGAGCGTACGAGTTTGACGAATCCTGCCTTGCCTCGTCCACCGGCATGCACCTGAGCCTTAATCACGACCAGGCTCTCGCCAGACGCGAAGATTTTCTTGGTCTCGGCCACGGCGTCCTCGACGGTCTCCACCATCTGGCCTGGAGGGACGGGAATGCCGGCATCGGAGAGGAGTTGACGGGCCTGGTACTCGTGGATCTTCATGGGTCGTCTCGATCGGTGGTTCATTACTCGGCGAGGATCGCCGGATCAGTTGGAGGGAACTTGAGATTGTACTCGGACCAGGCGTCGTCTTCCGAGCCGGGTCGCCATCTTCGATCGCTTTAGTCGCCGACGGCGCCGACGGCGCCGAGGCCCCGTTGCGCGTCGATCAGACGCTTGATTCCGTCCGGATCCGGGACGTTTGTGATCTTGATGTCCGCCTTCCCATCGCCCGCCGCGCTATCGATTTCAAGGTCGCCGATGCCCACGATCCGCTGCCAGAAGTTCTGAGTGATCCGGATGTTCCGGACGTGCGTATGCAGAACTTCCGAGGTGCTGCGCATGATGATGCCTCGCTCGTCAATGGATCGCCGAGACGTGATTCGGATGCGATCCCAGCGGTGCCCGAGTACGAAAATCCACAGCAGCCAGCCGCCACCGGCTGCGATTCCGATGAGTCCGATCCACCAGGCCCAGTGGGGGACGGAGGCCGACGTGAGTGCCAGCACCATCAGACTACCGCTGCCCAGCGTCACGCCGGTGGAGAGCAGACTGGCCAGCGGATGGCCTCGGACCAGCGCCGGACGGGCGACCCGTAGGACGCGTTCATCTTCTGATGTGGGGCTTGCGCGGATCGGGTCCACGCCGGTCCGATTGATGTCACCGCAGAAGGGACAGGGCATTTTCGCGACTCCGGGATCGATCGAGAAGACCCGTTCGCATTGGTCACAGACAATTTGGGGGGCGTTGGCCATGGAGGGGTCCCGGGGTTGTGCTTGAAGTACCGAGAGTTGGCAGGCCGGATTCTTTAGGCGTTTGACGAACGATTCTCTTGGGTCGCCTTATCGGCGCTCTCCATCCAATTGTCGGCGCATCGGCTCGTACCTTGTCCGGAGAGTTGTCCACCACGCTCGGTGTAGGTTCCCTTCCATGCCCGTCGCCGGACGACGTCGACGGCGGCCAGAAAAGCGTCGATGTCGGATTCGTTGTTGAAGAGGCCGATCGAGGCGCGAACGGCGCCACGGGTCTCTCCCTTGCCGAGAAGCCGTTCGCTGTGAACGTGAGAACAGAACCTTCCGTTGCGAACCGCGATTCCGAACTCCTCGCCAAGCACCGCAGCGGTGAGCATGTCCGACACACCATTGACGTTGAATGGGACGATGCCGACTCGGTCTTCGAGTTCGGGTGGACCGTAGAGCGTGATTCCGCCCATCGAAGTAAGTCCGTCGATCATTCGGTGAAGAAGGTGCAATTCGTGACGTCGGACTTCAGTCATCCCGATCCGCATCAGCAATCCAAACATCACCGACATGCCGATGGCGCCGCCCACGTTCGGCGTACCGAACTGGTGGCGATCCGGGCTGGGTAGCCAGACTGCTTCATGCTCGCTCACGCTGGCCGCGACCCCGCCGCCGGGAACCACGGGATCAACCGAGTCGAGAATCTCGCGAGGGCCGACGAGGAAGCCGGCGCCGAAAGGGGCGTAGGCTTTGTGGCCGGCAGCGACCAGGAAGTCGATCGAGGTTGGCTCGCCAGGCTTGCCCATTTCGATCGGGGCATGGGCGATCAACTGGGCAGCGTCGACGCAGATCATCGCTCCGTTCTCATGGGCGATCGCGGCGATCTCGTGGATGGGCGGCATCCAGCCGGTCACGTTTGCCGCACCCGTCACCGAGACCAGTTTGACGTCCCCCTTCTCGAGAACTTCTCGGAGGGATTTCATGTCGAGTCGTTGCTGGGAGTCGAGTCCGACGCGAACGATGTCGCCCCGCCTGCGGTGGGGAAGATCGCTGCTGTGGTGCTCGAGATCCGTCACGAGCACCGCGCCGGGTCGAGGGGCCATCGCGTGAGCGACGATCTCGCATGCGGCCGTGGTATTCGAAGTGAAAATGACGCAGTGATGCTTGATGTCGGCGCCGACGAATCCGCCGCAGGTGCGGTAGGCATCTTCGAACCGAAGCGTCGAACGACGCGCGAGTTGATACGAGGCGCGGTGAACGTTGGCGTAGTCGAGGCTTAGGAATCGCTTGACTTCGTCGGCCGCGAAATTCGGGGGGTGGGTGGTCGCGGCGTGGTCGAGATAGATCAGTGGCCGGACCGACCCATCAAGCACCTCTACCGTCCGACCGGTGATCGCGAAGTTTGATCGGATGGAGGCCCAGTCCTCGGGGTCGAGCGGGGATTGGTCCGCTGGTTGGGCCGCACTTGAGGGCCCGGCGGCGATCTCAAGGCCTTCCGCTTGCCACGCCGCGAATCCACCTTCGATGCTTTGAACGTCTGAGTACCCCATGGTTTGAAGGGTCACGGCGGCAAGTAAGCTGCGTTTTCCGGTCGCGCAATAGACGAAAATCGTCGTGTCACGATCGCTGATGTGTTTGACGACCTCTCGCTCGAGCGTGCCTCGGGAGATCAGCAGTGCGCCGGGAACGACGCCATCATGCCACTCGATCGGATCGCGAACGTCGATGATCAGAGCCGACTCGGTCTTGGAGGAATAGAAACTCGTCGCCGAGATTATGGCGACGCGTTGCCTGGCGGCATCGCAGAGTCCCTCATAGGTCGCGCTATGATGAATCGAATCGTCCATTGGTCCATTATGGTACCAGTCGGCTTCTTCGCCATCGATCTTCGGATCTT
>CALFOM010000033.1 GCA_937919685.1 uncultured Phycisphaera sp. | reverse complement strand
TGGCTGCCTTCTGTTCTGACGCCCCTATAGATGCCAGAGTAGCCATCGCAAAGGCTCCCCCCGGGAATTCACGCGGAAGTTCGTGGTCGGTGGGTGTCCTCGACTTCCTCGACTTGCCCTACGCGAAAGTTCGTGGTCGGTGGGTGTCCTCGACTTGCCCTCTTCATCCGGCGCTTCACTTTCATTTGGCGTCGATGAGTCCCGAGTTGAAGAGCGTTCGACCGACCCCCTACGAGGTTTCGATTGGTGGGTGTCCCCAATTTCCCTCCGACGATGACCCCGCGTTCGCGATCGGCGCGACGAACGCGGTCTCCGACAGGTTCATCTCTGCGGCGATGTCCTGAAAACGGGATTCCACGCCGGGCTCGTCGCAGCCGCCGGGCGGCAGGATGCAGACCGCGGCGGGGTTTCCGGTGAAGGGCCGGTCGGTGACGAACGCATCGACGATCAGAATGGGAATGGACACGAAGGTCTCCTCGAGACCGAACTGGTTCAGGAACCGAATGGCGACGTCGACGGCGGACGATTCGCGGTCATCGCCGCGACCAGCGCCACTGCGGCGGTCTCAACCCGAAGGACGCCGTCGCCGATGCGAATCGGCACCACGCCGTGATCCCTCAGCATCTCGAATTCAGCCGGACTGAAGCCGCCCTCCGGCCCGACCAGCACGACCACCGTCTCGGTGTTGGTCTCAATCGCATTCGGCGGCGTGCCGCTCGCATCGCCCATCACGACCATCGCGCCGCGCGCCTGCGCGTCCTCGACGGTCTCGATCGGCGTCTTCGGCTGGAGAATCTCCGGGATCCAAGGCCGCCGGCTCTGTTTGCAGGCCTCGAGCATCACCCGTCGCCACCGATCGGTCGGATCACGTCGTTTCTGATCCGTGGTGATCACGCTGTGATCACAGTGCAAGGGCCGAAACGCCGACATCCCGACCTGCGTCGCCATGTCGAGCATCGTCGACATCCGATCCCCCTTCGGGAGACTGGCGGCGAGTTCGATCCGCGGCGTTGGCGGGGTCATCCGACGTGACGTCTCGACCTCGACTTCGAGATCACCACTGACCGCCCGGTTACCGGTCAGGACCGCCTCCGCGACCGTACCGAAACCATCAAAGAGCATCACGCGATCACCCGGGGCGAGGCGCCGTGAACTGAGCGCGTGCTTCGCTTCCTTCGCATCGAGCAGGGTGGTGGAATCCGCTGGGGGAATCGAATCGACATGGAACCAGGCGGCGGGCATGACGGCAAGGTAGCCGATCGGCGCATTGATATCCCGTGGCCGTGGTATGGTCGCCGCTTCAACGCCAACCCCCTTGTCTGACCTTGAACAGGACCGCCCCGATGCCAAACGAAGTCATCCCCACCACCAACGTCACGCGTCGAACCGCGATCCTCACCGGCCTTGCCGGCGCCACGGCGACCGCCTCGCTTCTCGATGCCTCGCCACTCGCCGGCACGCGATCCAGACAGGCCGCCCCGCCGGTCGATCCCAACCGCCAAGGTGCGCTGTTCGCGGCCCCGAAACCCGATCGCGTTTTCAACATCGACGAGATGACCGCGGCCCCATTCGGCGTGCCCACCAAGGCGATCGGCATCAACGGTTCCATTCCAGGACCGGAGATCCGCTACACCGAGGGCGACACCTTCCGGACCCTGATCAACAACCGGCTCGACACGCCCGCCTCCATCCACTGGCATGGCATGGTGGTTCCGAACTACATGGACGGCGTCCCGTTCATCACCCAATACCCCCTGCAACCCGGCCATTCAGTCTTCGTCGAGTATCCAATCCGCCAGGCTGGAACCTACTGGTACCACTCGCACTACAAGTTTCAGGCACAGCGCGGCTTAAGCGGCCCGTTGGTGATCGAGGAGAAACGCCCCGATCACGACTACGACCACGACGTCACGATCTTCCTCTCGGACTGGCTGAACCAGTCGCCCGAGGGCATAATCCCGCAACTCCGCGGCGACGAACCGGCGACGCCAGCCGTCAAACCACCCAAGGCGGGAACCAACACCTTCCCCGGTGACCGGCACTTCAACGTCGATCTCGATCATCCCGGTTTTCTGATGAACGGCAAGACGCTGGAAGACCCGTGGACCATGCCCGTCAAGGTCGGCGACCGGATCCGACTCCGACTGATCAACGGCTCGACGTCGAGCTTCTTCCAGGTCGGCCTGGAGGATCACGACTTTGAGATCATCGCCGCCGACGGACAGCCCGTGGTTCCCGTGAAGACCGGAAGCATTGCGATCGCGGTCGCCGAACGCTACGACGTGCTGGTCACCATCAGAAAATCCGGCTCGTTCACCCTGAACGCCGCCGCCCTCGGATCCGTCCACAAAGTCGCCGGCGTGCTGCACACCGCCAACGCCTCGAAGAAGCCCAATTCCGAACGAGCCGCCTTCCCGGGCTCGGTCGTGGGCGTGTCCGACTATTCGGCCTTGAAATCCCCGTATCCGACCCTGCTGGGTGACGGTCCGATCGCCTTCCACCCCATGGCACTCGGCGGCGAGATGAAGCAGTACCTCTGGTCGATGGGTGGCGAGTACTACAAGTCCGAATTCGTCCCCGACGGTGACGCCACCCCGGTGAACGTCGAATACGGCCAACGCGTCCGCGTTCGATTCGTGAACAAGACCATGATGTACCACCCCATGCATCTGCACGGGCATTCCTACCGCGTGATCAACGGCCCGAAGGGCTGGGACGAGACCCACGCCCCGGTCAAGGACACCGTCGCGGTCGCGCCGGGGGCGACGGTCGACATCGAATTCCTCGCGGAGAATCCGGGGCGGTGGTTCTTCCACTGCCACAACCTCTACCACGCGGCCGCAGGCATGGCCCGCCAGGTCGACTACCGAACGACATCCAGCTGAACCACCCGTGACGACGTCGACGAATCTCTGTTTGAGACGACATTCCAAAGGTTTAACTCGTTTGACCGCGCCCCCGCATGCCGGTGCGACCACGAATAAAAAACACCCGATCTCTCTGGGCATCTTGGAGCGAAGCGCCGACGTGATTCGCGTTGATTCCGAGATCAACCGGTCGTGTTTCGCCGCTCCCAAACTGACCAGCGGAGCAACTTGGTCGGTATCTCAAACGTCGGCGGCCCGAGTGGCGACTCGGGCGTCGGAACATCCGGCGGCCTCTTCAGGACAATGCGGGCCGCGCCAACCGTCTCTGCGGCCACGAGCAAGGCCACGATGCCAGAGACCACATCCGCTTGATCTTCTCCCAACAAGGATCGGAGTCGCTGCATGGGCTTGGGAGGGAGTGCGGATGATTTCCGCCGCGGTGGGTACATCGGATCGAGCATGACCAGCGATGGGGCGACCCGCTGCGGGACCAATAACTCAATCGCATCGCCGCGGTGAATCTTGATTCGGGTGGCCGGTTCGTAGCCGGACTCGATCGCGCGGCGTTGACCATCTTCAAGGAGCGCCGCGACGACCGGATGCCGCTCGCACGCCATGACTTGACGACTCGACGATGCCGCCACGATGGCCGCATCACCCCCGAGGCCGGCGGTCGCATCGATGACCGGGCCCGGCGTGTCCGCGAGACCAGACACGATCCGACGAAGCGGATGGCCTAAGTCGAGACGGCGGGCAAGACTCGACTCGATCTCACCCCGAACGCCGGTGCCAGGCCGCTCACCAGCCACGAGGAGTTCGAGACCCGAGGGGCCCATGCCAAGGATCATCCCGGCGCTGGCGGCGACCAAGATTGCTCGGTCCAGATCAGATGGGTTCGGAGCCGAATCGGCCACGAATCGACTCCCTTTACAAGGCGGTCTACGGAGTATCAGGAGGACCGGACATCTCCTCCTTCCCGGTTAGGATACGAGTTCCTGCCCGGCGACCCTTCTCGCCGGCGTCTCACGCTGGCACGCTGGAGCGATCTTGTGTCCGAATCCCCCACCGCTTCGTATGCCCCCGTCTTCGGCAACGTCCTTGAGATGATCGGGAACACTCCGATGCTCGAGTTGAAACGCCTGGACACCGGCCCTTGCCGGCTCTTCGTCAAGATGGAGTCGATGAACCCGGGCAATTCGATCAAGGACCGCATCGCGGTCTACATGATCGATCAAGCCGAGAAATCCGGGCAACTCAAGCCCGGCGGCCGCATTGTCGAGGCGACCGCCGGGAACACCGGGCTCGCCCTCGCGCTCATCGCGTCCCAGAAGGGATATGACCTCACCGTCGTGGTCCCCGACAAGATGAGCGACGAGAAGATCTCGCACCTCCGGGCAATGGGTGCTGACGTGCACCTCACCCGGAGCGATGTGGCCAAGGGACATCCTGAGTACTACCAAGAGGTTGCGGCCGCTCTTGCCGCCGCCGACCCCAATTCGTTCTACATCAACCAATTCTCGAACGACGCCAATCCGCAGGCCCACTATGAGACCACCGGGCCAGAAATCTGGGGTCAGATGGATGGCGACATCGACGCCTTCGTATCGGGCGTCGGCTCAGGCGGCACGGTCAGCGGGGTCGGCCGGTATCTGAAGGAACGAAATCCCGCGGTTCAGATGGTGCTCGCCGATCCCGAAGGTTCCATTCTCGCACCGAAGGTGAATGATGGTCTCGAAGTTCAACCCGGCGCCTGGTTGGTGGAAGGTATCGGCGAGGATTTCGTCCCCGATATTCTCGACCTCTCGCTCATCGATTCCGCCATTGCCATCTCAGACGAGGAAGCGTTCCATACCGCACGGGAACTTCTTCGCGTCGAAGGTGTTCTCGCCGGTTCGAGCGTCGGAACGCTGCTGGCTGCATCACTGCGTTACTGCCGTGAACAAACCGAGCCAAAGCGTGTGGTGACCCTGATCTGCGACAACGGCGCCAAGTATCTCTCCAAGATGTTTAACGACCACTGGATGATGGATCAGGGCTTCATCAAACGCGAACGCCATGACGACCTCCGCGATTTGATCGGCAGACGCCACCTCGAAAAAGAGGACTACTGTCTTACTCCTGAACTCCCATTGCATCTTGCGATCAAACGCATGCATATGTACGACGTTAGCCAGATGGTGATTCTTGATTCGTCAGAGAAACCGCTGGGCATTCTCGACGAGTCAGACGTGCTACTCGCCATGGTTCACGACGATACGAATGCGAATCTGCCGGTCAGCGACTTCATGACCCGCCGCCTCGAAATCGTTGATCCGGCCGTCAGCATGAACGACCTCGTCCCGATCTTTCGCGCCGATCGGGTTGCGATCGTCGCCGACGCCGACCACTACTATGGCCTGATCACCCGAATGGACATGATCAATTTCCTTCGCACCCGCGTGCGCTGAAGCACGCGAACTCACGTTCAATCACGATCAGACGCCCAATCCAACTTCCAATTCAAGCCGTATCCCGAACGACACCATGAGCACACACGACCACGCTAGCCTCCACTTCGACTCCCGATGCATTCACGGCGGCCAGGCGGTCTGTGCCGTGACCGGCGCGGTGATGCCGCCCATCTATACCTCGAGCACCTACGCCCAGGAATCACCGGGCGTCCATAAGGGCTTCGAATACTCTCGCAGCCATAACCTCACGCGATACAGTTTCGAGCGTGCCCTTGCCTCCCTCGAAGGGAGCGGACTCTCCGAATCCGACGACGCCTCCCACGGCGGCTTCGCCTTTGCCTCCGGACTCGCGGCGGCTGGCACTTGCCTGGAACTGCTCGACGCCGGTGGCACGGTGATCGCGGGCGACGATCTCTACGGCGGAACGTATCGCCTCCTGTCGAGCGTGCGCCAACGAACCCAAGGACTCGACGTCAAGTACGTTGACACCACCGACCCCGCAAACGTCGAAGCGGCACTCGCCACGGTCGATGCCGATGCTGGCCCGGCCATGGTCTGGCTCGAGACCCCCACCAACCCGACGCTCAAGGTCACGGACATCGCCGCGGTTGCCGCGATCGCCACGCGACACGGGGCGCTGACGGTGGTCGACAACACCTTCGCGACCCCCGCCCTGCAGCGGCCGCTCGAACTCGGCGCCGACATCGTGCTCCACTCGGTGACCAAGTACCTCGGCGGTCACTCCGACGTGGTGGGCGGCGCCCTCGTGGTCGGAACACCAGAACTGGCAGAGCGCGTTCGGTTCCTGCAGAATTCCGTCGGCTCGATCATGGGACCGTTCGATGCCTACCTCGCCCTTCGCGGCGTCAAGACTCTCGCCCTTCGAATGGCCCGGCACTGCGAAACCGGCATGCGAATCGCCACTTGGCTCGAATCGCACCCGAAGGTCGAACGAGTGGTCTATCCCGGTCTCCCATCGCATCCCCATTATGACGTCGCCAAACGCCAGATGGCCCTCGACGGAATCCCTGCGTTCGGCGGCATGATCACGATTTTCCTACAGGGCGGACTCGACGAGAGCCGACGCTTCCTCGAGACGGTCCAAATGTTCGCGCTCGCGGAAAGCCTCGGAGGCGTTGAGAGCCTGATCGAACATCCGGCCATCATGACCCACGCCTCGGTTCCGGCAGAGCAACGGGCGGCACTCGGCATCAGTGATAGCCTGGTTCGGCTCTCGGTGGGTATCGAACACGGCGATGACCTCATCGCGGATCTCGAGCGCGGGCTGAACGCCGTTTGACAAGGCCACGGTCCGACCATTCCCAATCCCGGGTCGATCTGAACAGCCCCTTCCACAACCAGTGAACTGGAACTTCCGATGGGATCCAAAAGGAAAGGCGGAATCCCCGCCGACCGAACCCGTGCCATCGAGACCGCTCGCGGCCTGATGGGAGCCGGGCGTCTGGCGGAGGCCGAAGAGATCCTTCGCCGCGGCATCCCGTCGCCTTCCAAGGATGCCGAAGCGCTCCGGCTTCGCGGTTGGATCGCGGAACGGAACAACCAACCTGCGGAGATGAAGTCGTTGGCGGAGAAGTCACTTCGCATCGAATCACATCCTGAAGGCCACCTGATCCTCGCCCAGTATCACCTTCGCAACGACGAATCTGACGACGCCCTCACAGCCGCGAAAACCGCCCTCGAAGTGGATCCGACCCATCGCCCCACCCGGATGATGCTGTCGGCGATCCTCCTCGAACGCGGGAGGGTGGACGAGGCTGCCGAGGTCATCGTTCCCCTGCAGACCGATCGCCCTACCGAAGATGGCGAGGCACGACGACTCGGCTACACCGAGGCCAACATCCTCTCTCGCCGAGGCGATCATCAAGCCGCGATCGATCATCTTGAGTCAACGGCGCTTGCGGATACTTCCATGCACGGGGAACGCAAAGCAAGCTTGGCCCTCAAGGCGAAAATTCTCGACGAATTCGGCCGCCATGAGGAGGCCTTTGCGGTCGCGGAAACTTTCAACGCCATGGAGCGAATCCCCTTCGACGCCCACCGCTTCAATCGAGAAATCGACGGGATCATCGGCCAGTACGACCGCGAGACGCTCGATCGTTTTCCAATCGGATTTCAGAGTGATCTCCCGGTGTTTGTCACCGGCATGCCCCGAAGCGGCACCAGCCTCATCGATCGAATCATTGATGCCCATCCGCTGGCCGGCGGCGTCGGGGAATTCACCGGCATCGAGCAGTTCGCGGCGAGACTGCAGGCCGCAACTGATCCTCGCCGGCCGGTACCGGAGTGCTTCGGGAGCATGCAGTCGCCGCAGTGGAAGGCCGAGGGCGAACGATATGTCCAACGACTTCGACGTCTGATGCCCGACGCGGAGCGGGTGGTGAACAAATCGCTGATGAACGCGAATCTGCTGGGACTGATCGCCCGCCTTCTCCCCGGCAGCCGGGTGATCCATGTGCTCCGCGATCCCCGCGACGTCGCCATCTCTTGCATGATGGGCGAGTTTCGACCGAGCGCCATGCCTTGGACGACGCGGCTCGATTGGATCGCATCGGTCTGGGACGCCTCGCGGCGACTGATGGATCACTGGAAAAAAGTGCTTGATCTGCCGATTCTCGAAGTTCGCTACGAGAAACTCGTCACCGATCCAGCCACGGAGTTTCCCCGAATCATCGATTTTCTCGGCTTGCCTTGGGATGACGCGTGCCTGGATTTTCACGCGACCGGACGACCGCTTCGCACCCTGAGCCAAGATCAGGTCTGCCGCCCGCTCTATACCAGCAGCATCGGCCGGCATGCCCACTACGCGACCTCGATCGCCGACGTCGAGTGGCCGATCCTCGAACCCTGAGTCGCGATCAGCCGCGGGGTGTCGCCGTCCACTGACCACCGCGCCAATAGGGCAGCAGTTCCCCGTCGAGAAGCATCTCGTCGATTCGATCGACACGAATCTCCAGCAACGGCTCGTCCCCGTCGAGATCGAGCATGCTCGACCAAGTCAACTGATCGCCCTGTAGAAGACCGGCTTCGATCCGAAGCATCGCGAGAACCTCGTCTTCGTCAAGATCGGGCCTTGATCGGGCCGACCGCCGAGACTGCTCTGCAAGCCACTTCACGCCTCCCGGCAGCGAATCGTCCCAGGTCTTGAGGAGGCGCAGACGAATCGGATCATCCACGAGTTGGCGTAGTTTCGAGGTCCGCCCGGTCCGAAAGCCTCCGAAGGCCTCGCTGATCTCTAGCGCCGTCAATGCATCCACCCGCGTCCGATTGCGGGTGGCACCGGACCGCGTGATGCCATCCCCGAGCATCGCTGCGGCGGCACGAAGACGATCCGCCGCCCGAACGTCGGTCGTCAATGTTGCCAGTGCGAGCGCCGCGGAGCCGCCAAGGCCCTCGGGGTCAATCCTCCCGGCGATTCCAAAGAGCCGCCTCGCGATGGCCCGTTGTTGATCGGTCGTGGCGGCGTCGGCCATTTCTTCGCCGAGCTCGAAATACTCGAGCGGACGAGCGGGGTCGAGCGCGGACAACCTCGAAGTCCAGTCCTTCGCCGCCCAAGCCGACGTCGCCATGCTCTCCGCCGCGAGCACACCGAAGGAGAGAACTACCAGTATCGAGAGGCCGAAGGTCTTCAAAGGGCTCTTCATCCGGATGCTCCCAATGGGTCGGTGTCACGCGGAACGAAACGAAGCCGTTCCAAGCGGGCGATCGCCAGCGCCTCGAGCGCAGCCTGCTCCAAGCCACCCGGCGTCACACTGCGAGCAGTAGCCGCTTCCAGCAGCAACTCCCTGACTTCGGATCGTTTCGATGGAACCTCGGCCGCGACGAGGAATCCGAGGAATTCAAGCTCCGCGACGTGCTCGGCGACCAATCTTTGAATCCCGTTGCCAACCAGCCCGCGGCGGGCAACCCGCCGACGATCGATGTCTTCGAGGGTCACCGTCGGTGGTGCCGCAAGGAAGAGCGAAGTGGCGGCACGACGAACGCCGTCGGCGGCCATCGCCGCCGCGTCTTCTGGTTCACGCCGAGCGGACGGCAACTCGGAGGGCTGCCTCGCCTCCGCCCTAGTACGAATGACGCGACCGACGACCTCGGCGAGTCGGTCCACGGAACTCCGTTCCGGATCTAGTAGTGACAAGGCGTGCATCGCGAGTGCCGCACGAATTCGCGCTTCCGCGTCTTTCGATCGAGCATTGGGCATCGACACCCCGGTGAATGCCTCAATGAACGCCAAGGTCGACTCGTTTCTCGACGCCCGATCCGAGGTGTCGAGAAGTTCCACCGCCACCACCGCCCCTCGACCGAAAATCTCGAGCGCCGCGGCTCTGGCGTCGTCACGAATCGGTGCCGACCCCCGCCAAACCTGCTCGACGAAAACCTCCGCATCTCTTGGTCCCAGATCACCCGCGATGGAATTGCGACGCAAGGCCGCGATCAGATCCCGCCGGAGCTGCTGATCAGATCCGGCATCCCGCCAAGCCTGCGCCCATTGCCCGTCGTTGGCCATTTGCCTTGGACGAGGAAGCGGATCAAGATCGGCGCCGACGTTTCCGGTCGTGATTTGGTCCAGCACGTCCCCGATCGCCGCGTCGGCTTCGGGCTGTCGCTCGAGCGCGAGGAACACCGCCGCCAAGGCAAGTCGTTCTGCTGCGACCAGCGCCGCGAGTCTTTGTACTGGCGTGTTCGCGACGTCCACCAGCTCGGTGACTTCGGCCACCCGAGCATCGAACTCTTCCAAGGTATGGGGCTCGATGGGAATGAGGTTTCCTCGGGCGAGTGGTCCGACCGACTCCGGCCACGCCGCATCCGCGAGTGCCTGCACCCGACGTCGATCCGACATGCCCGCTTCCGGATCGGGGACGAACTCTGGTCGGAACCACCCCGCTCTTCCGACGCCATCGAGCAGGCTCGCCATGACCCAGAGATTGGTCGCGGGAATCCCCGCGTCGAGCATCCACGCCGAGTAGGCGGCACGGAGCCCTTCGGGATCGGGCCCTGCGGCGGTCCAGTTAACTTCGTAAAGAAGCCGGCCGAGCACATCCGAGGCCATCCCCGGCACCGCCACCGCGCGAGCATGGCGGAGCAACGTCTCGAGCGCGAGCAATAATCCCGACTGCAAGCCGGCGTCGCGTCGGAGAACCTGGTTGGCATCGAACCAACGCTCCCAACAGTCTTTCACCAACGCATCCTCGGCGACGCCGATCATCTCGACCAGTGGCGACGCCATCCGATCAAGCGCCCGACCCGCCAATGCCGCGAAGGGTCCGCCTTGCACGTTTCGACCGCTGGATCCCGCAAGCGACTCGTCGATCATGCGTCGAGCAGGTCCGCGGACCGACTCGGGAAGCGCCGGCGTCGCAACGACGAGACCGAGCATCCCTGCCTTGAACGACCGGACCCAGACGTCGATCGGCGTTCGAAGTGGCAATGAAGGTTGCACCTGTAGGGCCTCGAGGAGCCGGATTGCGACCGCGTCGTCCTCGGCTTGCCCGAGAACCTCGATCATCGCCGACACCAAACGAAGTCGGTCATCCGCCGGCATCAGCGGCCAGGTTTCGGCGCCGGTCGCCACGACGTCCAGCCACGCCGACGCTCGACGCTCTGAGAGTTTCGCGGGATCGAGTTCGAGCTGCCGCGCCAACTGCGACGCCTCATCAATCATCGCGGGCATACGCTCGAGCCTGAACACGGAGACGTCGGGTCGTCCGTCGCCCCGGAACATTGGGGGCCGAGGGAATTTCGCGGGGAGCGTCACGCCTTCGCGAAGACTCGGGGTGGCTCGATACGTCCCATCGATTTCCGCACCCGATGCACCGAGGATTGACTCCGCCTCACGATTGGCGATGGCTTCTTCCGCCGCGAGTCTCCGCGTCTCGATGTTCCGAACCCCCGGAGATGGTGCCGTCAGCGCGATGACAAGAATGGAGCCGAAGAAAATCGCGAGCGACGCAAAGAGGATGGTCAGCCGGAGCCTCGACGCCGCCGAGTCTCCACGAAAATCTCGGCCGATTCCTTCGCTCACTCGAAGCACCGCCGACTCGATTCGGGATGGATTCCGCAGGATCGGCGGTGGAACCATCGCGGTCTCTCCGATCGTGCCCTCCGAACCTCGGTCCCGCATGAATCCCGCAAGACCTTCGACCACGCGGCGAAGGGTCGCCGCGTCGACGCCCACCTGGGCCGCCATGCCCGCGATGATCCCGCGGGTTCTCGAATTCCAACCACCGCCGGCGACCAGCACTGAAAGCACCAGCCGATCGAACGGTGTCAGATGCGCTTCGGTCACCCGCGGCGTCGGCTTCACGGGCGCCGCCCGGCGGTTTTCCCGGGATGTCTCGAGTGCCGCTGAATCGGCGCCCTTCGGTTTCAACCGTGACGCAATCGGGCCCGCTGGAATTGCCGCCGTCATCGGAATCTGGTCCGAAGCGATCTTCGGCCGAACCGGTGGAAGTGGCGACCGCGACGGCGAGGCCGAGCTTCTCAGGGCCGACGCCGCGGCTTCCACGACTCGGCATGCCTCCTGAATCGTTGCAACCTCGAACTGGTCGGCTTGTCCGCGGATCGCCTTCAGACGAGTCCGCAGCGAAGCGTAGAGAATGTCCGAGTCGATATCCCCTTGGCCGAGGCCGAGGATGGCTCTCGGCCCAGAGACTCTGCTCACACCAAGTAACTCATGTACCGGATCGGAATGACCGGATCCGAGTTTTCGAGGGTCTCGAGGAATCATGAACGCTCCCCTTCGCCAAGTTTGGCGGCGGCGGCCAGCGTAATCTCTTCGCCAACGCGGTCACCCGAATCTTCGCCGGCATCTTGGTTGCTGGACTCCTCTTCGACGCCGGGTTCTTCGACCTCGGGTTCTTCGACGCCGGTTTCTTCGATCCCGGATCGAATCTGATCAGTCGCCAGCCGGATATCCAATTCCTGAAGCCTCGCTCGGAATGTTGGCGGCCCGAGTTCCGGATGCAACGCTCGAATCTGCTCGAGCACTTCCCGCGCCCGATCGGGATCCGTCTCGGCAAGCACGCCGATGAGCCCGCATCGAGCCTTCCACCAGAGATCACTTCCGGAGGCCGCGGCACTTCCCAGCCTTCTCCAGCATTCCAGGGCGAATTCATTTTCGCCGAGGCGGACTCCAAGCTCACCGCCGGCTTCAAGCACGGAACCGTCGCGAGGCCGTTTCACCAGAATCGACTTGTAGAGTTCGAGGGCGCGGCGTCCATTTTCTTCGTCGCCATCTGCATTGAAAATTGCTTGTCGCGCCGCAGCAACGCTGGCCGCCACCGGAAGGAGCGAACTATCTTCGAGCGCTTCCTCAATCGGCGTTTCCGAGCCGGCCACCAGAGCGATGAACCGCTCCCCCGCAGCCACCGCGGACCGAACCACCGACAACGAGGCTTCGCCATTCCGCATCCGCTGGAACGCCGCGCGATGCAATCGCTCCGCGCCCAGTCGGGACCAACGCACCGCCTCGGGCGTGTCGGTCATCACGGGAAGTCGGTCGAGCCTGATCATGGCGTCTTCGAAGTCGTCCGTCGCGATCGCCATACCGAGGCGTCGGTATTCGAGTTCGTTCGGAAGGTCCGGCGCTTCGTCGAAACCGCCACGTTCCATCGCCAGTTCGATCTGTGCGAAGTACCCAGCCCCTCGATTGCGATCCCCGACTTCCTCATGCGATGCGACCTCCGCGGCCTGCCGAAGCAACACGCCGTCAGCGCCTCGGAGATCCACGAACATCGCATCCGCGTCGCGGTCACGGCCGAGCAATTCATCGGCCACGTCGAGGAACGAGGCACCGAGCTCCGCCCGACCGCCGGTCGTCGCCTCTCTGAACTGCTGGTAGATTGCTTGTGCGCCACGTCGCCGAGCGATCTCCCAGGTGGGATGTCCTTGGGGGACGGCC
Organism: uncultured Phycisphaera sp.; assembly: GCA_937919685.1. Lineage (GTDB taxonomy): Bacteria > Planctomycetota > Phycisphaerae > Phycisphaerales > SM1A02 > UBA12014. Next base: position 4,279 of record CALFOM010000033.1, on the reverse strand, counting down.
AGCAGCACATCCAGATCGCCTCCGCTCGGATCATCACGGCCGGTGATCCGACGGACGACCAGCGACGGCGCACGGTCGTCAGCGGGAAACCCGTCGAGAAATCGCTCGATCAGATCGTCGCGACGTGCCTGAGCATCCGCGGCCTCCGCTCCACCATCGACGACCAGTCGATCAAGGGCGACGATCGCGCCCCACATCGCATCGGCACGACGTGGGCCCCCGGTTCGCTCGGCAGCTGCTTCGAAAGCATCAGCGGCATCAGCCGCGAGACCAAGTTCGAGCAGGCTCCATCCCGAGAGCGAGAGACACGCCGCCCTCGCTTCCGGAAAGCGAGCCGCGTCCGACTCGTCGACCGCAGCACCGAGTTCGCGAGCGGCCGCCGCGAATCCCGTCGCCGCGTCGGTGAGTCTGCCTGCAGTTCGCGCCTCGACCGCGGCCCGGTAGTGCCCGACGCCTCTGACGTATCGAAACGCGAAACCGTCGCGGCCTACCGCATCAAGCCCGTATCGTTCCGCGAGATCGACCACCTGGGCCAGTTCCCCGCGCGCGGCCAGCGTGGCCAGCGCGAGTTCCGCCAGGCGTCCCGCTGCAGCCGAAGACGCCTGCGCGGCATCTTTGCTCCCACGTATCCCACCCACCGCGGCGAGCCGAAGCCAGACCGTCGGGAGGACATCGGTCTCGTCACCTCGCGTCGCCATGGCGATCATCGAGCGAAGCTGGTCCTCCGCGGCGTCGAACTCCTCCCCGTCGATCGCCGAAGCGAGCCGCCAGCCGGGGACTGCCGCAAGAATCGCCGGATGAGTACGAAGCGACTTGAGTCGATCGAACCACGGCGCCGCGCCTCGATGGGAGACGAGCTCGGCGCTGGTCATCGCCATGCCCAGCACCGCGCTGGCGAAATATTCAAACTCCTGTCGGTCAAGCGAGATGTCCTCGGGGCCGGGAACCGGCTCGTCACCTTGCAGGACTCGTCCGAAGGCGAGTTGCGATCTTCCAAGCCGATCTGAATCGTCAAGCGCCCGACCGGCGTAGTACAGCGACCACCCTTCCAGAAGGGCCGATGCCAGTTGCATCTTCCGCGACGCTTCGATCTCGGCATCGAGCTGCCGTACCCGGATTCCCGTCGCGCGATCTAGTCCTCGATCGCTTCGACGGATCACCAAATCAAGGTCCCGCGTCAGTATTTCCAGATCTCGCGCCAGCGATTCGAGTTCTTGTTCGGCAGTTCCAACCGCGTCGAGATCCGAAAGATCCACTCGACCTTTTTCGATGATCGAGGATGCCGAGCGATATCTGGTTCTCAGGAGAGCCAGTCGCAGCGCTTCCGCGTCTTCGATCGAATTGTCGGCGAGCAATCGACGGGCTCTTCCGACCAGAACCGCTCGACGATCGTCGTCTTGTTCACGTTCGATGAGCGACGCATAGACGCTCGCCAGACGCGTGGCGAGACGATCACGAAGATCCCCATCGCCAGCCGCAGCGGTCCGCGCCTCCTCGAGATGAAGTTGGAGGAGTTCGAACATGCCTCGCTCCTCGAGCCAGTTCGCCGCACGGTCTTGACCTTCGGCCGCTCGCACGCTGATCGAGAAGGACAGCAGCCCCATGACTAGGAGTTTGATCCCACGGCGACGTGGACGGACAGAATCACTCCGCGGCGGGGACATACGTCACCTCCTCGAAGCCTGCATCCCGGCCGCATTGGATGGCCATCGCCGCGTCGCCCACGGAAGGACCGTTGGAAACGCGAACAAAGAGTCCCGGCCCCTTCGGGAGAAGGCGGAGCGCCTCGACCAACGGGCCGCGCTCGGTGAATTTCTGTCCCCCGATCCGGTAGACGACCTTCGCATCGAGGATGCCGACCTCGAGCACCTGCGGTTCGAAGTCCTGACTGTCGCCGCCGCTCGCATCGCGTTCCAACTGGAGATTGGGGGTGAGTCGATCCTCCCGTTTGGTCACGATGGTGGTGATCAGAAAATACGCGAGAAGAAGAAAGACCACGTCGATCATTGAAGAGAGCGACAGCGTCATTCTCTTGCTGCGTTGATGATGCTTGGGAACAATCCGCACCGATCAGGCTCCTGGTGCCGTGGCAATTCGAACCGCGGGAACACCCGCGGACTGGAGGATCTCGAGCACGCGGTTCAATCTCGCGGCCTCGGCGTTGCGGTCGGCCCGGACCAGCGGACGAAGTCGGGCCAGCTCCTCGCCGGAATGATCCAGAACCAATTCTTCGGCCATCACCGCGAAGGCGGCGTCATCGAGCCGCTCTCCCGCGATCTGGATCGTTCCATCCGCGAGCAGGTTCACGATGATGCCGGCTTCCTCGACCGCTTCGGTCTGTTCGCCCTCCTCCTGCGGAAGATCCAGTTCCGCCCGGGAGAACTGCGCCAACTGGGCGGTCGTGAGGAAGAAGATCAGCAGCTGAAAGACGATGTCGATCATCGGCGTCATGTCGACCGGAAGGAGTCGATCCTGCTTGTTTCGCGACGTGAATTTCATCCCCCAGCTCCGGGGCCCGCTGCCGGTCGAGGCATGCCGCCCGACGGTCCGGCGGCTTCGGCACCCGACGATTCGAGGAGCAGAACCATTCGATCAAGCTCCTGCCCGGCCTCCGAGGCGATTGCATCGATGCGGTTCCGGAAGATGGTGAAGAGAGTCACACTGGGAATGGCCACAATCAGCCCCTGCATGGTGGTGATCAGGGCGAGTGAGATGTTCCCCGCCAGAGCCTCGTAGTAGTTCGCATCATTGACGGCGCTCGACGCCACACTGTCAAAGGCGCCGATCATCCCCTGCACCGTTCCGAGCAGTCCAAGCAACGGGGCGACGGTTCCGATGATTCCCAGACCGTCAGTCGCGCGATAGAGCCTGGCCGACTGCTCGGCCCCCGCCTCCTCGATGGACTGCTTGATCTCGAAGGCACCGAATGGCGAGCGGAGATATCGCGTGAGCCCTGGGGCGAGAATGCGGGTGAGGAAGGAATCGTTGTCGGTCAACGAGCAGTACTCGAGCGCGGAGTCAGCCCGTCCCGAAGCGAGCATGTCCCGGATCGCGGCGACCTGAGCAAGCGGCATCAGTGCAGTCCGTCTGATCTGCACCGAATGGATGACCACCAGCGTCATTGCCACGACGCTTAGGGCGACGATGATCCACCCGATCACACCACCGCCGGAGATGTAGGTGAGCAGGCTGGGCCCGAGGCCGGCGTCGGCTGAATCCGGTGATTGGGCGAGAAGAAGAACGGTTGAGCTCATGGGGTTCAAGGGGTGGTCTCCGGGAGCAGTCCATCGGGATGCTCGGCGAACATGATCGATTCAAGGGTGGCGGCCGATTCTTCTCGGCCGAGTTCACGAAGGGCCGTCACGGCCAGGCGAAGGGACTCACGCCGCAGCACCGGTGGTGCGGCCGTTTCGAAGGCCAGAACATGAACGAGGTCCAGGACACCCCGCATTCGACGATCCGGGTCAGCGTCGTGTTCGAGGGCGGCCCGACCGATGAAGAACCTAACCCAGGACGCCTTCCATCGCGGGAAGTCCCGAATTCCCTCCAGAAGATGCCGTCGGGCCCGCTCCCGAATCGCTGAGTCGTCCGCGTCGAGTTCGGTCAGGTGAAAGAGCAGTCGATCACCCGCGCCGAGCGTCTCGGGACGTTCCTCGGGAGGGCCGCTTCTCGCCATCAATCTGCTCAGGAGGTTGCGGCGTGAAGCCTGCGAAGCATCCGTGGTCGGAACACGTCGGAACCACTCGAGCATGCGCGACAGATCCTCGGCACCTCCGATCGGCGGAACCGCAGTCAGAAGTCCCGTCTCCGGGTCGACCAGTGCGCCGAACTGCTCGAACCTGAACGGTGAATCGTCCACGGCGCCGAATTCTGCGAGCAACGCCGCCTCACCAAGTACTTCGTCGGATTTGCCGAGGGCGATTGAAGACCGAACCAGTCCTTCCAGCGCCATCGACGCCGCACGGGTCCGGAAGGATGCCTGCGCCTCGATCGCCGCCTCGAACGCAGCGCGGGCAAGCCTGGCATCACCTCGCTCGAGTCGGGTCCGCCCTCGCCAGAGCAGCGTCCCGTTGGCGATCCCTTTCTCGACGCCCGGCTCGAGAATTCCACGTGGCCCCGGATCGATCTCGGCGATCCGCTCCCATTCGACCAACTGCTCCCGAGGCAGCCCGGAGGAGATGACCGTCGCCTGCACGCCGTCGGCGGTCGCGGCGACTCGCTCGACCACCAGCGGCGCTGCACCATCACGTCGATGAAGCAGCCGCTCCGCGGACTGAGG
>CALFOM010000032.1 GCA_937919685.1 uncultured Phycisphaera sp. | reverse complement strand
AGATTTTGATTCTGATCCCCACCCAAAGTGCGAAGAGTCCTTCCTCGTCAAACTTGGTGCGAGAGAGATCTCATACCGAAGCTACGTACAGTCATTGAATCCGCCGATTCTCCATCGCAAAGAGGAGTTTCTCCGGGAGGACGATGAGAGACGCGAGGGCTTCGCCAAGCTAACCGCGCAAGAGGAGAAATGGGAGTTGTACGAGGAGCCCCAGAGAATCGGAACAGTTAACGGCTGGGCAGAGGTACTCACTGAGAAGAACGCGGCGTTCCGCGGCCGGCGACTGGTGCGAGTGAAATGACCGGTATGAATCGATGACTGTCTTGCTCTTGCTTCATCGAGCGATGGCGACAACCCAAGAGCCCACTAGACCGAGCCTTGCCCCGCTCCGGCTTCCGGAGCTGGCATTCCCGCACCGTGATCCCCCGCCACACGAGGTGGCGGAAACTGGCGGAAACTCCTTCGGCTCGCGCAACGGTCGCATCGGCCTTGGCGAGTGAGTCGGCGATGCCCCCGAGGCGGTACCAGACGCAGGCATGGACGAAGATCACCCTTTCAAGCTCGTCGAGGAAAGGACGAGCTTCAGGAAGCCTGGAAGAGCACGGGTGTGGAGGAACAAAGGACGAAACGAGTATCCTCAGGCCCGAAAGCCCAAGAGAGCGAATCTGACTTAGGCAACTTCACTCGCGTTCCAAGATTATTGATCGGAATAAATGACCGACAACAAGAATATCTCCAACGGCCTCATCCCTGGCCTTTATGACCAACTTGTCACCAAAGCTGTCGCGGCACAACTGAAAGAGCTTTCCGCCAGTGATGTTGCGCATACCGAACTTGTTGATCCCGGCGAATCCCATTCTGTAGTCGCGCAGTGGATTTGCAACGTTCTTCCTAACGTTCTTGCCCGAGTGAAATCAAGCGACGGGAGCCTCCCGCCTGAATCTATCGCATCAATTCTGATGCAGGCCGCCTCTGGCCTCTCAAGTTCTGAAATGGAAGACCACCTTCAAGTCTCCGCGCCAGCTCGTCGTCTGAAAGCTGTCATGAGCCAAGAACTTCCGGCCAATTGGCCTGACCTTCCCCTCTCCAGATCGAGCCTCCTCACCGGAACAACTCTTGAGCCGTCCCTCTCGTCACAACTCTGCAAAGAGATCGAGAATTCAGACCGCATCGACATTCTTTGTTCCTTCATCAAATGGAGCGGACTCCGTCTTCTTCTTCCGTCTCTCAGAAAACTAGCCGAGAGTGCCGGCTCAAGAGGAACACGAATTCGCGTGATTTCCACAAGCTACATGGGAGCGACTGACGCCAAAGCGATTCAGGCATTGCATGAGCTCCCCAATACCGAGGTGAAAATCTCGTACGACACCACTCGCACAAGGCTCCATGCAAAAGCCTATCTCGTACATCGGGAGACTGGGTTTGGGAGCGCCTATGTCGGCTCTGCCAACATCTCGCATGCGGCGATATCTGATGGGCTTGAATGGACAAGCAAGATCAGCCAGTACGAACTCCCGTACCTCTGGGATAAGACCGCGGCCACATTCGAAGGCTATTGGAATGACGATGACTTTGAGCTTTTTAAGGACGGTGACCTTGAACGTCTCAGTGACGCAATCTCACGTGAACGCTCTTCGCAAGACTCCGAGATTCCGTTAGGGCTAAATTTTGACCTCCGGCCGTACCCCTTCCAGCAAGAGATTCTCGATGCAATAGAGACTGAACGGGTCGACCGAGGCAAGCGCCAGCATCTTGTCGTCGCCGCCACCGGAACTGGCAAGACGATGATTGCCGCTTTTGATTACCGACGATTCTCGGACGGCGAGAGACCTCCGCTTCTCTATATCGCCCACCGCGAGGAAATCCTCCGTCAAGCACTTGGAACGTTCCGAGCCGTACTTCGCGACCATAACTTTGGTGACCTCCTGGTTGGAGGCTATTCCCCCACTCAACACGAGCACCTCTTCTGCTCGATTCAGACATACAACAGTCGTGAACTTTGGCGAGAATCTCCGAATCGGTATTCATACGTGGTGGTCGATGAGTTTCACCACGCCGCAGCAAAGTCGTATCGGCGACTATTGGATTCCATAGAGCCAGACGCCCTTCTTGGACTCACCGCAACTCCCGAACGCGCAGACGGCTTGGATATTCTCGGCTGGTTCGACCATGAGACCACCGCTGAGATCCGACTTCCGAGCGCTATTGGAAGAAGGCTTCTTTGCCCGTTTCAATACTTTGGGATTTCCGATTCGGTCGATCTCTCGGGCATTGCTTGGAAAAGCGGCGGATACCAACGCGACGAACTCTCGGACGCGTACACCGGAAATGACATCCGAGCCTTACTCGTTTTGGACGAGTTCCGACGCATTGTTCTTGATCCGCTTTCATCGCGGACAATTGGATTTTGCGTGAGTGTCGTCCACGCAGAGTTTATGGCTGAGTTTTTCAACCGGCATGGGATACATGCGATCGCTCTCTCGGCGGATACGCCATCGAATGAGCGAATGGCCGCAAAGCAAAAGCTCGTACAGCGAAAAGTTAACGTGATCTTTGTCGTAGACCTTTACAACGAAGGCGTTGATATTCCTGAGATAGACACCGTCTTGTTTCTCCGACCTACGGAGAGCTTGACGGTCTATCTTCAGCAACTCGGCCGAGGGCTTCGACTTCACGAGAGCAAAGATTGCCTCACGGTTCTAGATTTTATTGGCGCACAATCCAGAGAATTCAGATTTGCCGATCGCTTTCGAGCTCTATCTACGAATCCGATTGCGCCGCTCGACCAAGAAATTGCTCAGGGATTTCCTCATCTTCCTGCGGGGTGTTCGATTCAACTTCAACGCGTCGCGCAGGAGCATGTTCTTGACAATGTTCGACAATCCCTTGGCCTGACAATCGGCCAGATCTACGAAAAGCTCGGGAGGCTTAGAACGCACCTTGGGCGAACACCGACCCTCGCTGAGGCGATCGGATTCTTGGGCACAGACCTGGGCGCCCTACTGAAGAAGGGGCTCTGGTCACGGACTCTCTTCGAGTCTGGGGGCCAAGAACCGGTCGTTTCGTCAGACGAGGATGTTCTGGCGAATGGAATCTGGAGGTTCTCTCACATTGATGACCCCCAACAAATTAGCTTCGCAAGAGATCTACTGAGCTCGGAACAATTAGTGCCAGCGCAAAGCGGTACTGATCTGATCCGATTGACCATGCTCTTGTCTACTTTATGGGGAAAGTCAGATTCGTCTGCAACGCCTGCGCAATCACTGTCACGGCTGCGGTCAAACTCAAGTGCCGTCCAAGACACTTTGCAAGTTTTGGAGTACCGAACTCAAACCACCCGGGTGCGAACGTCTCCATTACGGAATCCCTTAACTGGGCCGTTGAATCTGCATTCCCAATACAGCCAAGGTGAGATCCTGATCGCATTAGGCCATTGGAGCTTTGAGAAACGGCCAAATCACCAGGCTGGCGTTCTCCATCGAGAGGACCGAAAGATTGACGCGTTTTTCGTAACCCTCAATAAGACTGAATCCGACTATTCCCCAACAACAATGTACGAGGACTACGCCATTAGCGACCGTCTTTTTCATTGGCAATCTCAAGGTGCCACCTCGGAAGAGTCGCGAACCGGCCAGCGATACATTAATCATCAGGCCCGTGGCTATACCCCACTGCTCTTTGTCCGCGAGCACAAGAAAATCCCAGATGGCCGCACGTCACCTTACGTCTACCTGGGTCCCGCTCAATATGTCTCGCACACAGGAAGCCAACCAATGAGCATCATCTGGGAACTTGAAAATCCCATTCCTGCTCGTCTTCGCGAGCAGACCATCCGTTCGCAAACGGCCTGAGACAAAACCACCCACTGTCGGCGTCGCGATCTCATCGCGACGCCCTTGCTTGGGTAGCGGCCCAGTTCGTCGTCGTGACGTGATCTTCGGTCGGCTAGATCGGTACCGACGTCGCGCCACACAGATCCGATAGGCTTGGCCTTCACCTTCGCCGATCCACACGATCGCGAGCACGAGCACGAGATACATGACATGCATGAGATTCTGGAACACGTCAATCGATGAAGATACTGATCGTCGACACTGAAACCACTGGCCTCACTCGCAACGACGA
>CALFOM010000031.1 GCA_937919685.1 uncultured Phycisphaera sp. | reverse complement strand
CCGCCGCCGCCGCTGCCGCCGCCGCCACCGCCGCCGCCGCCGCCGCGATAGCCTCCACCGCTACCGCTACCGCCGCCGCCGCCGCCGCCTTCTTCACGGGGCCGAGCTTCGTTGATGGTCAGAGGCCGATCGTGGAAGTCCTTTCCATTCAGCGCGTCGATCGCAGCGCGTCCGCCAGCGTCATCCATCTCGATGAAGGCGAAACCGCGCGGGCGATCCGTCTCTCGATCCATCACGAGGTGGACACGTTGCACTTCGCCATGCTGTCCGAAGTATTGGCGAAGATCATCTTCGCCTGCCGAGTAGGGGAGATTCCCCACGTAAATGCTCATCATCGAAACGAGATCCGAATTCCCGAAAGGACCAGAGCCGAACCTTGGTCCTCGGGGCGGACCACGATCGGCGAGGCAGGCCGTTCTCAGCCACCACCTCAGGGAATATCGTACCACTCGGTTGCAGAATTCCAAACTTGTCCTGGCACCAATCCGTCTCGATCGCCGAGCCAGATTCGGTCGGATCGTCGCACTCGCCTCAAAACTCCTCCGGAGGCGCAAAAAACGGCCATGGATCAACCGGGAGCCCGCCTGCTACGCTCGGAAAATGATGACCTCACGCTTCGGTTGTACCGCTCTCCCGATCTGGATCCTCAGCATCACCGGCGTCGTCCTGACCGGCAGGATCGCGGCCGACGATCTCGTGCTCGATTCACAGATTGATGCTCGGTGGCAAGATACGACGAATCTGGAATACACCAGGTCCATCGATGGCACCCCGACCAGATTTGTCATCGATGCATCAACCGGACGCATCGAACCACACCTGACGACCCGTAGCCATCGCCTCTCACCAACGCGGGCCTTCCGATCCTCCGATGGAGGCTCGCCCGTGGAACTGATTTTCGAGAATCGAACACACGAAGACCTCGACCTGTTCTGGCTTGATGCCGGCGGAACCCGCAGACCCTACGGACGAATCGCAGCCGGTGGCAGGCGAACGCAAGGAACGTTTGCCGGCCACGCGTGGCTTCTGGCGAATCAAGCGGACCAACCAATCATCAGATTCGAAGCAGAGACCGGCGGTGGACGGGCGATCGTGGATGAACAATCGATCGCGATCCACCGTTCGCTCGCGGAGAAATCTCGCCGTCGGAACGGACCGCAGGCCGAAGACCCGAGTGATGACGGTCGTGCTTCGGCCTTCGTGCGTGATCATGATCTCTGGCTTCGTGACCCCGACGAAACCGAACGCCGATTGACCTCTGACGGATCGCCCGCCGATCGCTGGACCGGGAACGTCCAGTTTGCACCTGATGGGCGCCATTTCGTCGCCACCCGGATCGAAAAACCGGAGACTCATCTGGTCAACCTGCTCCACGTCGCACCGGATGACCGGGTCGAACCCAAGCTGGAGACGTTCCAGTACCTCAAGCCCGGCGATCGAATCGCCCATCCTCATCCGGTCGTGTTCGAAGTTGCCACCGGACGTCGTATTCAACCTGACGAATCACTCTTTCCAACGCCCTGGTCGATCTCCCGGATCGACTGGCACCCCGAAAGCGATCGGGTTCGCTTCCTCTACAACCAGCGAGGCCATCAGTCGCTCCGGCTCATCGAACTTGATGTGAATTCAGGCGAGACCCGCACCCTCATCGACGAGTCTTCTCCGACGTTCCTCGACTACGCAGGGAAGCTCTTCCTTCATGTGATGGAGGGAGGTGATCAAGCGATTTGGATGTCCGAACGTTCTGGCTGGAATCACCTTGAGAGGGTCGACCTGCGAACCGGCGAACGGATGCCCCTGACCTCGGGGCCGTGGGTGGTTCGAGCGGTCGATGACATCGACGAAGAGGCGGGCAGAATCCGCATCCGAATCATGGGCATCGACCCGGACCAGGATCCCTACCACGTCCACCACGCGATGGTCGACCTGGAGACTGGTGAACTCGTGCGACTCACGGCGGGTGATGGAATGCACGAGATTGAATTCTCGCCGGATGGCGAGTATTACGTCGACCGATGGAGCCGCGTCGACCTTCCACCGGTCCACGAACTGCGGCGAACTGCGGATGGTTCGCTGATCGCGGAACTTGCCACCGCGGATCACGCCGGATTGCTCACCAGTGGCTGGACTGAGCCCGAGCGATTTGTCGCCAAAGGGCGAGACGGCGAGACCGACATTTGGGGCGTGATCGTCCGACCGAAGAACTTTGATCCGACCCAGTCATATCCCGTGGTCGAGCATATTTACGCCGGGCCACACGATCACTTCGTACCAAAATCGTTCTCGCGTCGGTGGCGAATGCGCGACGTCGCCGATCTTGGTTTCGTCGTGGTCCAGATCGATGGGATGGGAACCAACTGGAGATCCAAGGCATTTCACGACGTGGCTTGGAAGAATCTCGGAGACTCAGGCTTCCCTGACCGCATCGCCTGGATGCAGGCAGCGGCAGCCGAACGCCCATGGATGAATCTCGACCGCGTTGGAATCTACGGCGGAAGCGCCGGCGGCCAAAGCGCGCTCCGCGCGCTCCTTGCGTTCGGTGATTTCTATGATGTCGCGGTTGCGGACTGCGGTTGCCATGACAACCGGATGGACAAGATCTGGTGGAACGAACTCTGGATGGGCTGGCCCGTCGGCGAACACTACGCCGAACAGTCAAACGTGACCAACGCCCATCGCCTCGAAGGCGATCTCATGCTGGTGCTCGGCGGAATGGATCGCAATGTTGATCCTGCCTCGACGCTGCAGGTCGTTGATGCCCTCGTCAAGGCCGACAAGGACTTTGAATTCGTATTGATGCCATCGGCGGGTCATGGCGCCGCGGAGAGCGCCTACGGAAACCGACGACGCATGGACTTCCTAAAACGCAAGTTGCTCGATGCCCATTGATCGCGATCCACGAATCCCTCGGCCGAAGCTCGTACCATTCGCCTTCGTCCTCTTCCTCTCCTGATATCCGGAGACCGCCTCTTGCTGCGACGATCCATCCCACTCTCTCTGATCGCACTGCTCGGCTTCTCAACGCCGACGGTGGCCGACGACCCGGCGGTCTACCGCGCCGGCCAATCGGGTTACGACACGTTCCGGATTCCCGCAATGGTTGAGGCGGCCAACGGCGACCTGCTTG
>CALFOM010000030.1 GCA_937919685.1 uncultured Phycisphaera sp. | reverse complement strand
TCGTCGGAGTCGAAGGCGCCACGCCGATCTCCCAGATCATTTCGTGACAGGGACGCTCGCGATCGCCTCGACTTGACGAAGACCGGCTTTCTGTCTTCGAAGGAGTCTGATCGAGCCCCGAATTCGATCGAAGCGTCGATCCAATCGGTCGGTTGGAGTTTCGGACACCAAGGAAGAACCATCGTGCCCCCTTCTTCGATGATCCGCCTCAAAGCTGGCAACCCTTTCGAGCCTGTCATTTGAGCAATGAAGATCACGCCCGGGCGCGCCGAAAACAACGTCCTGCACCAGAATTGATGGGGGGCTGATTCCACTTCTCTTGACGCCGAAGGGCTGCAAGGAAGCAGAAGTGATACTTCAGATCAGGAGACGCAGGCGTGCCCTGCGAGAACTGTCCGTCACGCACCCTTGGCGGCGGCGTCCTCGTAACAGAGATCAAGTTCGGCCTGGAGATCTTCCTTGGAGATCTCGATGCCCTCTGCGGCGAGGTCGGCGTGAACCTTCGCGATCACGTCCTGATCTCCAGGCTCCTGGAGATCGGTCTTGATGATGGACGCCTTGTAGGCCTCACATTCGTCGCCGGTGAGTTCCAGTTGTCCGGCAACCCATTCTGCGAAGAGCTTGTCACGCTGCATTTCAAGACGGAACTTCTGCTCGCCTTCCGCATGCAACTTGGCCTCGAAACCTTCTTCGCGTCGATCGAATCCGTGCTCGCTCATCATGCTGCTCCGCAGTCTCAGAAATTCAAGATCAGGGTTGCTAGTCCACTCTGTCGTCTCATCGGGTCCGACCCGACAATCGTAGAGACTAACACTTCGTGCCCCAAAAGATCACCGTCCGCCACGCTTCAGAGAAAAACGCGGAACTTTCATATGGCGGCGATGGAACAGCCGGAACATCATCGGCGTTTCAAACCGAAAAATGCACCTTCGTCTGAAGATCCAGATGAACTTTCGGAATCTATTTTTTTGACGACCGGAAGAGAACGACCCGTCTCGGCGGATCGCCAAGACGGGTCGAATTCAATGGAGCCGGACGGGATCGAACCGACGACCTCTTGCATGCCATGCAAGCGCTCTCCCAACTGAGCTACGGCCCCTCTGGATGACCCTGCACCGAGTTTCCGGTTCAAGGGCTCTTGCGAGTTGGAGTCGCAAGAGGGGAGAGAATACCCCCCGCCAAGGTCAACGGCAAGGATCGACGACAAGGATCGACGAGATGGAAGAGGCATCCCGGATGCCGAATTCTCCTCAAGGCCCGGGAACTCCCCCCGCTGATCCGGCGGAATCCTCTGAAATCGCGACTCGGGGGGTCGGCCGACCGGTCGAGACGAAGCGAGTGAAGAATTCCAGAATCCGATCGAGCCGATCCATCCGCTGGATGGGATCGCCACTCCGACTCAGATCATGTCCGGCCTTCGGATAAAGGACGTACTCGACCGGCCGATCGAGCATCTTGAGGGCCCGATACATCATCGCGGATTGACTGACGCCGGTTCGAAGATCTTGCTCGCCATGGAGTATCAACAATGGCGTTCGGATTCTCGCCACGTCCTGAAACGGGCTGTTCCGATCCATCACTTCTCGGAATCGGTCATCGAACGGTTGGCCGCCGAACGCCCATTCCACCAGCCGAAAGGCATTTCCTTCTCCGAAGAACGTCCCGAGGTCATACACCCCTCGTTGGGCCACGGCCGCTTTGAAACGATCATCATGCGCGATCATCCAGGCCGTGAGAAATCCTCCATACGACCCTCCGGTGACCACCAAGCGAGCGTCGTCGACCCACTCCCGACGACAAGCTTCATCCAACACGCTCAAACAATCCGAAGCCGGTCCCGGGCCCCAGTCCTGATGATTCGCACGCTGGAATGCTTCGCCGTATCCGCCTGAGCCACGAGGGTTGCAATAGACGACGCCGAATCCCCAACTCGCGGCAAGTTGCCACTCGAACCACATCGAGGACTCACCCGGCCCCCACATCGCGCTCGGCCCACCGTGAATCGCAAGAACCATCGGCGCCTGGTCGCCTTCTTCGAGGCCCACCGGAGGCAGTTGCCAATATTGAATGCGTTTCCCATCCGGCCGATCCACCCATCCTTCGGTCGGCCGCGAGATACGTCGATTGGTGATCCAGGGATTCGCATCGTGCACCATTCGATCTTCGCCGGCGATTCGAGACCGCAGAACGGACGGATTACTCGCGGACGACTCGACCCAGACCAACGCGTTCCCGCCGGCATCGAAGGCACCGACCTGAGTGGGAAGGCCATCGCGCACCCGGATCAGATCGATCGGCTCCAAGGTCGCCGGACTTGCCGCAAAGAGCGGAACGGCGCCTCGATCCGGTGCCGTAAACAGCACGCGGGCCGCTTCGTTCGCCCAGCAGAATTCGTTCACACTCAGGTTCGCGCCGCTCGTGGCCCAGATCGGCTCCCCACCGGCGACCGGCATGAGCCCGAGTTGGCGACCGCGATAGAAAGGCTCGTCAACCGGCGAACCCGTGAACGCCACCAGACTGCCATCGGGCCCGGGAAGCGGATCGGACAGGGCCCAGCCGGGCATGTCCAGAAGTACCGTCGCTGTTTCCAGTGCCGGGGGCTCGATGGTGAACTGCTCGATCCGAGACTCAAGAATCGCGTCGGGATGCACTTCTCCACTTCGCGCGGCCATGATGACCTGCCTGCCGTCGACGGAGTGGACCGCGTCGAACCTCTCAACCGCGCCTCGACCGATGCGCCGCGGAGACGACCCATCCGGCTCCACCGTCACCTCAAAGATCTGTCGCAATCGAGTGCGCTCTTCGAGTTCCTGCTCACCCTGAAAGGCGATTCGATCGACGACTCTGGGATCACGGGCTCGAGCATTGCCTTCAAGCCAGGATCGGATCTCCTCGAGACTCCCGGCGGGATTCGGTTCAATCTCGTTTCGCGCCGCTTCGAGCCGATCGGTCTCGTCGTGGACCTTCTTGCCGGGGCGGGTCGGGCTCCATCCCGGAGGTCCGTCCTCAGCAATGATCTCCTCGAGTGACAGCTTCGACTCGACGAGCAACGACCGACCATCGGGGGCCCAACTCGGCCGGCCCGCGCCATGTTCAAGCGTCGTGACCTGCCGAGCTTCTCCACCATCCAGCGGAAGAACCCAGACCTGTCCACGCGGCTTCTCCTTCTCGCCATCTTCCGACTTGGCCGGGACCCGGACGAAGGCAACCTTGAGGCCGTTGGGGGAAAGTGCCGGACTCGAATCAAGTCGCTCGCCATGCGTCAATTGGCGGGGAGCGCTGTCTAGCTCGACCAGATCAACATGGAAGAGATGCCGTTGGATCCCGTAATCACCGACCCGAAGCACGCCTTCCAATGGTTTCGTCGCCGCGAACGACTCGATTGAAATGATCGCAAAACGACCGGATCGATCGACGTCGACTTCTCGGATCGTCCGGAGTTGGAGCAAGTCCTGTGTCGTGATGGACGGCAACACGTTCGTATCGGCGCCAGGTGCCTGCAGAGTCGGCGTTGCCATGAGAAGTACCAGTCCGAGGAAGGAAAATGAAATCGGTCCAATCATGACGCCATTGTCGCGGATCGGATCCGCGTCGTGGGGAATCGACAGGCCACTCCGAAGCTCATCCATAAAAACGCCCCGCCCGAATCATGGAGACACGGGCGGGGCATTGATCTGCAACGGTCGACCTTCGATCGCGACATGCCTTCATGCCGTCATGTTGTCATGCCGCGAAAGGGACCGGACTTATGGATTCACATCGCACCGTTGACGGCTGCGGCAAGATCTTCCTTGCTGGAGATCCCGACGAACTTCTTCACGAGTTGACCGTCCTTCAAGACGACCACGGTCGGGATGGACATGATGCTGAACTGCTGCGCCACCTCGCGGTTGGCATCGACATCGAGCTTTCCGACCTTGGCGGTTCCTTCAAAATCGGTGGCCAATTCATCGATGACCGGCGCAAGCGACCGACAGGGGCCGCACCATTCCGCCCAGAAATCGACGACGACCGGTTGGGAGGATTGCATGGCCTCGGTTGCGAAATTGGCGTCGGTGAACTCGAAGGTGGCGGTACTGGCCATGCGAACGGCTCCTTGGTGACTGACATGAATCGGCGGCGATCCGCCACCAGACGGATCGAAGAATGCGATCGGAAAGGAGGATTTTAGCCGGTCGATCGAACCGGGGCGGACCCAAAATCCATACCTCTCCAAGATCTCAATTCTTTGATCTCCAGACGACGCCGGACTCCCCACTCCAAGCCGTCAAACGGCCCTCAAGAGCCGGTCGGGGTCGCCAACGCGGCGGCAACGAGCAACGCTCGGTGATGTAGGTCGGGGTTGTGGACCCGGAAAAACCGAGCCCCCCGCTGCCAGGCATCGACGGCTGCCACGATCGACTCCGGATCACGATCTCGTGGCTCGGAAATCCCGGTCACGGCACCCAGAAAGCTCTTTCGACTGGCCCCCACCAGCACCGGCCTGCCGTCCGAGATCAATTCCGGGAGGCCCACCAGCAATCGGTGATTCTGCTCCACGGACTTGCCGAATCCAAGGCCGGGATCGACCGCGATGGCATCTGGATGGATACCGGCATGCATGGCTTCCGAGACCCGGCCGGCGAGCCACTCGCGAACCTCGTCGACCACATCCTTGTAGACCGGTTCTTCCTCGTAGCGGTCGCTGAAAGAATCTAACTCTGGACGACGAAGGCGGTGCATGAGAATCACGCCACGATCACGTTTTTCAATGAGCGGAAACATCGCGGGATCGTCGGTTCCTGCAGAAACGTCGTTCACGGCGTCGGCGCCAGCGTCGAAAGCCGCTTCGGCAACGGCGGCTCGCGTGGTGTCGATGGTGATGATGACTTGAGCTCCCTCGGGATGTCTCCGAAGCCCCTCGATCACTGGCACGACTCGGCGGATCTGCTCATCGATCGAAACGGCGTCGGCGCCCGGACGAGTCGATTCGCCGCCGATGTCGAGGACGCTCGCCCCCCGTCGGGTCATTTCGACTCCCGATTCCACGGCGTGCTCCGGATCCAGATGAACTCCACCATCTGAAAAACTATCCGGTGTGACGTTGAGAATTCCCATGAGACACCATGGCTCAAGTGCCAGCACCCGATGGGCATCTATTCGCCAGCCAGACGCACCGGTCATGGTTCGCCCTTGGCACCAGGCGCTTCGATCATCTCCTCGAAGACGACTCCCACCGCGGCACCGACCACTTCACTCGGAACGACCAAACTCCACTCCAGACTGGCCTTCTCTTCGACGAGCCCGAACGCCACACCGACTCCGATCGGGGGCATCGTGAGCGGGAGCTCCGGGATCATTCCGGCCGCCCCGGGGAAGAGGGCTGCGATCTGGCGGGCGAGTTTCCCAAGTTGGCCGACGTCGATGAACATTTCGAAGTCCGGATCCGCGGGAAGCCATGACTGCATCGACGCCAGGACCGGATCGACGGCGAGCCCGCCGCCGGTGGTTCCCGCTTCGATCGACCGTTGCAGCACATCGGGACGACGACTGAAAGTCATCACATAGCCATCATTGATCGTCTGACCGAACCCCTTGAGACCTCGAGGCCCGAGGAGCATCTTCTCGACCGTCAACTGCAGCGAGGCGTCGCCCACAGTTGCTTCGTCGGTACGTTGGCTGGCTGGGGCGATTTCCCCGGTCATCGCAAACTCGTCGGCGGTTCCACCTTTGCGCTGCGTGACGTCAGCCTCCCAGACCGTTTTTCGTTCGATCGCGCCGGTGACCCCTTGCATCTCCTTGATGGACGTACCGATCGCACTTCGAAGCGCGTCGGGATCCGTGGTGTCCATCAACAACGACGCGTCATTGAGCGCCCCGCCCATCGCGACCCCGAGTTTGCTGGGATACATCGCGAATTCCATGCCGCGCATCGAGGGACCGATCACCGCCATCCATTCGGGAAGCATGGCCGTATCGATATCCAGAACCCCCAGCACGTCCAGCATCCCCTGATAACCACCAAAGCCTGCGAAATCGACGCCCATCGCCATGTAGAACGCCTGCCGGGGAAGCCGGTCCAGCAACGGCCGATCCAGTCCGCTCGTCGCGCTCTTCGCAAGATTCGACCAGGCACCGCCGCTGGAGAATCGTGTCCAACTCCGAAGACCGATCGCCAGCGCATCCACGTCGACAGAGATCGCAAAGTCCTCGACATCGTCTCCAAGTCTTTGAATCAGTTCGTTTCCGCCCAATCCCGCCATCCCGACCTCGAGTTCGCTGGATTCCACCGCAGCGATCGCCGCTTCGCGGGTCTTCGCCAGAACACCGCCGTCAATCCACATGAGCAGGTCCGTTGTTCGCATTTCCTTCGCCACGCCAGCACCGAATCGAGCCTTGAGCGCCGCCGAGGTGCCGGTATCGGGTTTCCAGTCGTCCAGGAAGTCACGCCGGGCGGTGATCAACACGTGGGTGTCGACGGATTTTAGAAACACCTTCTTGCCGGCCTTCGAGCGATACGCCATCGGCTCCTGTTTCGGATCGGGATCGAAGTTTGCCTTGATGAAACGCTCGGAATCCTCGACCGGTATCGCGATCACGCCCTCGCCTTCGGTCATCGCCTCCGCGGTCGTGGTCCAGGCCACCAACGACCCACGCTCATCGAAGCCCGCGGCAATCCCGAACTGCGAGACCAGTACGTCGATGGGTCGACCTGCCACCGCCAGTTCCGGGCGATTGGCTCGATCGAGCATGTCCGCGAGGTCGGCATTGAGCCCCGACATGCTCGGTATCACCGCCCAGGCCACTGCATTCGAAGGTACGAGGCCAAGCGCTTCCGCCAGTCGATCGGCGATCGCCGTCCGACCGAAAGTGGACGACACCACCAGGAAACTGAGAACCGAGGCGAGGAAACGAAAATGGGCGGGAAGAAACTTGATCGACATGGCATTGCTCCAAGGACCGTACTCTACGTCGAGCCGGTCCTCGTTTTGTAAAAAACGCCTCCCTCCGTTTCGATCAGAAGACGAATACACGTGCCTTTTCTCGGTTCGCTCATCCTCGTCGCCGCCGCCGCCACGGCGATCGCCCTCATTCTCCGTCGGCTCGGACTCCCGGGCGCCCGGGTGGTCGGCGGCTTGGTGGTCGGGATCGCGCTGGGGCCGACGGTGCTTGGCCGAATCGCCCCGGAGCCGTGGACCAGGATCATGATGGGGGGAACCGAACTTCGCGAGGCCGTTCGCCAGACCGAGCGAGAACACGCCGCTTGGAGGTTCGCCGCCGGAGCGGTGCCGTTGAGCATCGACGACATGGAACTCGAAGCGGAACGTCATCGGCTTGAGGTTCTTCCGATGAAACAGGCCCTTCGCGATGCGGAAGATCAACATGCCCGCCCTTGGGTGATTCTGACAGTCTTGACCGCGGTTGGTGCCGCCGCGTGCGGTGGCATGGCGGGAAGACCTCGGCGAAAAGTGCCCCCGCCGGATGCCGATCGCCCTTCCGAGCGTACCGGTTTCGCCGATGCCGCCGCCGTCGGCGCCTGGGCCGCGGCCATACCAATACTCGGCACAATCCTGACGTTCACGCTTCTGGGATACGCCGCCCTCGACCCGACCACACTGGTCGCCGCCGCCGCCGTTGGAATCGGCGCGTGGACCCTGGATCCGATCGATCTCCGACTTGCAGGTGGCAGGTCTGCGCAAACCGAGATGCTCCGAGCGGGAAAGGTCGCAACCCTCGTCGCCGCCGGCCTGATCCTGGTCGCCGCCTGGCGGGGACAGACCGGATGGGGCGTCGTCGGCGTGGTCTTGCTGCCGATCGCATTATCCGGAACCGAATTCGCGAGACGATGGCCGGTCCGTCAGATTCGAGATCTCATTCTGCTTCCCTCGCTCGCGGCGTTGACCGTGGTCCGCAGTGAATTGCTGCTTGAGACGCCCTGGCTTCTCACGGTTCTTCTGATCGTGCTCGCAGGCGACGGCCGGTGGCTGGGATGGTTCCTCGGCCTGATCTTCTCCGGACTCGAACCAGGAGGCGGGTCGGATGCGACAGATGCGACAGATGCGGCGGCAGGGAAGAAGACGATGAATCCGATGGGTGCAACCCGGGCGGCATCGGAATACGACACGACCCCTGGCGGCGTTCTCCAGACTTCGCTTCGACGATCACTCGCCGCCATCGACACTGCTGGCCCCCAACTTGCGGTGGCTGGCGCAGGTGTCGCATTGGGGCTCATCGGTCCCGGGCTGGCGATGTCGCTCGCGCTTGCTGCGGCCATGCTGGAGATCACCGCGCCGTTCCGGCGTCGATTCGCCCGATCTCTCTAGCCGACTTCGTGACGTCCCGGCCAAGGTTTCCGATCAAGCGTCGGCGGCTGGCGACGTCTTCTGGACCGGCGCCGGCTTGACCTGCTTCGTCGCTTTCTCGATCGCTGACTTGAAGACGGCGCTTCCGGGATCGACCCGGCTGTCGAAGAACTCAATCGTCGTTCCATCCGGCGAGACGAGGTACTTGCAGAAATTCCAGCCCGGGAGCTTCCCGGTTTTAGTGCCGAGAAACTCGTAGATCGGACTCTGCTCCGAGCCAGGCTTGACCGAGACTTTCGACATCAACGGAAAATCGACGCCGTACTTTGAAGAGCAGAACGACTTGATGTCCGCCGCGGTCCCGGGCTCTTGGCCACCGAAGTCGTTGCAGGGAAATCCGATCACGATGAGGCCCTTGTCCTTGTAGGCTTCATAAATCGCCTGAAGCCCGTTGTACTGCGGCGTGTACCCGCATCGACTGGCGACATTGACGACGAGGATGGCCTTCCCCTTCCAGTCCGCGAACGTGACTTCCTTGCCGTCCAACGTCTTTGCTTTGAGATCGAACATGGTCTTGTCGTTCCATTTGGCGCGGAGTTCATCGGTGACCGGCATGGACTGGGTACAGGCGATTCCGGCTGCCGCCATCGCCACACCGGCGATTGCACCAGCGACCCGACTGCGAAGGTTGGTGATGCGATTCGGGGTATGCGTTCGGTCGGACATTCGGATTCCTCGATTGGAGATGCGGTTCGGAAGGCCCGCCGCCGAGGAGGCGGCTTTGGCTCGACGATAGACCACATCCTCTTCGAAACCAGAGCCCGGCGGATTCGGAGTCACCGAGACCGCTTGAGATCATCCGTTTCAGCCCTCACCACCGCCAAGAGCGCGGTGAACGAACCTCCCACGGGCGTCCTGATCACTCGACCGTGACGCTCTTGGCGAGATTTCGGGGCTTGTCGACGTCCTTGCCGCGGAGCACCGCCGCGTGATAGGCCAGCAATTGCAGGGGAATCACCGAGACCAACGGCTGAAGCGGTTCGATGACGTCCGGCACGTAAAAGACCGCCTCGCAGAGCCTGGCGATGTCTTTATCGCCTTCGGTGGCGACCGCGATGACGTGACCGCCGCGGCTGCGGACTTCCTCGATGTTCGAAATGACCTTGTCGTACTGGCTATTCCGAGTCGCGATGAACACCACGGGCATGCCATCGTCGATGAGTGCGATCGGACCATGCTTCATCTCGGCGGCAGGCATGCCTTCCGCGTGAATGTAGCTGATCTCTTTTAGTTTCAGAGCACCTTCCATGGCGACCGGATAATTCACACCGCGGCCGAGGAACAGCCAGTTCTCGCGGCCGACGAATCGCGACGTGGCGTCTCGAATCGAATCGCTCTGCTCAAGGACCCGTTCGATCTTGCCGGGGATCGCCGTCATCTCGTCGAGGAGTGTGGTGACCTGATCCTGCGAGAGGAAACGTCGGCGGCCGATGAACGTGGCAAGGAGTGCACTCACCATCACCTGACCAACGAAAGCCTTGGTACTGGCGACGCCGATCTCGGGACCGACCCGCAGATAAACGCCGGCATCGGTTTCACGAGAGATCGTCGACCCGACGACGTTGACGACGCCGAGCCCCATGGCTCCCTTCTGGCGAGCCTCCTTCATGGCCGCCAGGGTGTCCGCGGTCTCACCGGACTGACTGATCGCGATGACCACGGTCCCTTCCTCGACGATCGGATTTCGATAGCGGAATTCGCTTGCGAACTCGACGTCGGTAGGGATCTTCGCCAGATCCTCCATCAGATATTCGCCGATCATCGCGGCGTTCAAGGCGGTCCCCTGACCGACGAAGACGATGCGTTTCGCTCGCGCGAGGTCACGACCGAATTCGTTGACGCCGCCGAGGACGACCTGCCCCGCCCGGTGGTCGATCCGGCCCTGAATACAGGTCCGCAACGCCCGTGGTTGCTCAAAGATCTCCTTGAGCATGTAGTGCTTGTAGTTGCCGAGTTCGATCTGTTCGATCTCGAGTTCGAGCTTGTAGACCTCAGCGGTGACTTCGATGTCGTCGACGGTCGTCGTTCGGAAGGAGTCGCGAGTCAGTTTGGCGACCGTGTAGTCGTCCAACGCAAATGCTTGGTTGGTGTGTGCCACGATCGCACTCTGGTCCGAGGCGACGACGTATTCGTCCTTTCCGATCCCCACCAGCAACGGAGATCCCTTGCGGGCGACCACCATGACGCCGGGTTCCTTCTTGCAGATCACCGCGATGGCATACGCGCCTTCCACTTCTCGGAGCGCGCTCTGGACAGCCTTCTCGAGGTCGCCGTGATACAACTCGCCGATGAGGTGGACGAGGACTTCGGTGTCCGTCTCACTGCTGAAGACGTGGCCCTTTTCCGTGAGCCAGATTCGCAACGACTGGTAGTTCTCGATGATCCCGTTATGGATGATCGCGATGCCGTGGCCGAGATTCACGTCGTCGTGATGGGGGTGCGCGTTGGCCTGCGTGACGCCTCCATGAGTCGCCCAACGGGTATGCGCGATGCCGATAGACCCGGGGAGACCTCCATGCGCGTTGATCGCATCTTCGAGCACTCGAACGCGACCGACGCTCTTGACCTGATCGAGCGTGGTGCCATCCTCCCCCTGGAGAACGGCGATTCCCGCCGAGTCATAGCCTCGATACTCGAGTCGCTTCAGTCCCTCGAGGAGGATGGGGGTGGCATCCCGATGGCCGATATAGGCAACGATTCCACACATGTCGAGCGATCTCCGGATCTCTACCAAACGGAAGAATGGCGAAGAACGGAGCATTCTTGCCCCTTCCCGCCGATCTTGCCATCGACCGATCGAAAAAACCCCGTGAGTCCGGGTCGGAAAACGGGTGAAAACCCGATCCAATCACATCAGATGCGCCACACGATCCTTCCCGCCCACCAGTCTCGACCGATAGGATCTGGGAGTGC
The DNA here is from genome assembly GCA_937919685.1 of uncultured Phycisphaera sp. GTDB lineage: Bacteria > Planctomycetota > Phycisphaerae > Phycisphaerales > SM1A02 > UBA12014. The sequence continues at coordinate 16,571 of CALFOM010000030.1, read as the reverse complement.
AGGATCTCTGGGAAGACGGTCGGGACCTTCGAAGAAGGGCGGCAGAGCCGCTCGCGCACCGATTGCGCCCCGAGAGCATCGAGGATCTCATGGGCCAGGAGCACCTGCTTGGCGAGGGCCAAGTGCTTCGGCGAATGCTCGACGCCGGAATCGTCGGCTCCATCCTCCTCCACGGTCCTCCCGGAACGGGCAAGACGACGCTGGCGTTGCTGATCGCTGGACGACTCGGAGCCCACCTCGAGCGGGAGAACGCGGCACAGGTCGGCGTTCCGCGCATCCGCGAGATCCTCGCCGCCGCGGATCGGCGACTCGGCGACGACGGTCGACGGACGATCCTCTTTCTTGACGAGATCCACCGCTTCAGCCGTAGCCAGCAGGATGTTCTGCTTGGACACGTCGAACGTGGCGGGATCGCTCTCATCGGTGCCACCACCGAGAACCCCTGGTACGCGGTGAACGCCGCGCTGACCAGCAGGTCGACCGTCCTGGAAGTCAAGCCACTCGACGAACCCACCATCGTGATCCTCCTCGAGCGTGCCATCCTTGATCCGCGCGGGCTCGGATCACTCGCCGTCGACCTTTCTCCCGAAGCCGCCGCCCATCTTGCCGCGAGTTGCGAAGGCGACGCACGACGCGCCTTGACCGCCCTTGAGGTCGCCGCCCGCAGCCTTCGCCCACCACAAAAAGGCCAGGGCGATCCGGTGCTCCTAGATTTGAATGCCGCAGAAGCCTCGATTGGAAGTCGAGCGGTGGTCTACGACCGCACCGGCGACGGCCACTACGACACGATCAGCGCCTTCATCAAGTCGATGCGCGGTTCGGACCCCGATGCGACCGTCTATTGGCTGGCCAAGATGCTTCATGCCGGCGAGGACCCTCGTTTCATCGCCCGACGGATCGCGATTCTGGCGAGTGAGGACATCGGCCAGGCGGATCCCTCGGCGATCGCGGTCGCGAATGCCGCCTGGAACCTGGTCGAGAAGATCGGGATGCCTGAGGCCCAATTGACGCTGGCGCAAGCGGCGATCCACATGGCGATGGCGCCGAAGAGCGACGCCACGTCGACCGCCATCTGGTCCGCGATGCAGGAAGTCAAGGACGGCAGGACCCACCCGATCCCTCTGGAACTCATCAGCGGGATGAAGAAAGGCAGAGCGCCCGAGGCGCCGGACTATCGCTCGCCGCACAAGGCCGGTGACGGCGTCGGGACCACGACCTACCTCGGGGTCGATCGAGCCTTTTACAACCCCGTCGGCCGCGGAAGAGAAGCGGCCCATGCAGACGCGCTAAAGATCATCCGGGAACGGCGACGAGAGACGACCGGCGACAGTGCCGATCCGAATGCGGGGATATGAATGGATCCGAAGAACGTCATTCGCGATGAAGTCCAGGCGTTGATGAAGGCGCTCGCACCTAAAGAGCGCTCGGCGGCATCCCCGATGCTCGCGGAACGGGTTCGACGCGTTGTCGACGATCGCAACGCACGATGCGTGATGGGCTTCCTCGCGGATCAGCGAGAGATCAACTTTGATTCCGCCCTCGCCGAACTCCTCTCAGACCCTGAGGTGACCGTCGGCGTCCCGATCGTTTCCGTGGATCGAGGGCGGATGACTTGTGGACGAATCCGTTCGCTCCAGCCGGAGTCGCTCTCCATGGACCGATATGAGATTCGAACCCCGCGACCGCCGGTCGAGACCATCGATCCGACCACACTGGATCTGATCTTCGTACCGGGCGTCGCGTTCACCCGAGATGGCCGACGGCTCGGCCGCGGTGGTGGGTACTACGATCGCTTCCTGGCCGATCTACCCTCGACGACGTGGCGTATCGGGGTCTGCCACGCCCTGCAGATCCGAGCCGAACTTCCGGCCGGGAAGCACGATATGCCCGTCGATGAAGTTCTCATCACCTCGGAAGATCCTCTCGAAGGCTGACCCGAATTCGCTCGACTTGCCGGCGACTTCCGCTGGTTGATTCTCCACCCCGGCCTGCCGTCTGGCCGATCCATCAAAGACGCTACCGATCGGGGCAATCGAGGATAGGGTTCACCAGTCCGGTACCTCGTCAGTAAAGCTCGAGGGAGATCGAAGTTCGCGATTCGGCAGCACTCCGAAATGCGAATCCTGGCGGTGTTACCCAACGCCGGGAATCTTGAGGTCCGATCCAGAAAATCACTCGGCAGCAGCCGAAGGAGGCCAAAATGGCCCTAGCCAGCCAGTCCGGTCGATCAACCAGCCGCCGAAGTTACATGAGCAGCCGACGTCGATCTCGTCGGAGCCGATGGATTCTCGGCATCCTCCTGATCGCGATCGCCTGTGTCGTGGGATGGTGGTTCACCTCGGAATCCAAGACCGCCATCGATCCTGAATCGTCGACAGCCGGCGACACGGAGGTCTCTGCACCGACAGAGAACGTCGCATCTTCCAGTGATTCCCAGATCTACTTCGATGACGGACGCCGGGCTCCCAACGAAGCCGCGAAGACGACCGGGACGGCGGAGCCGGATCGAACAGAGCGGCCCGACCCCGCGAAGCCAACCGCGGCTGTGAATTCGACGAAGGGGTCAGACGATTCCTCGAAGACCGCCGAGCCGACCAGAACTTCGCGACCGATCACCTCGAATCGCAATGCCGCCACCGCACTCGCTGATGCGCTGCGGCTCTCTACCACCGACCCAGTGGCGGCGAGGCGATCACTGACCACGGCGTGGGTCGCCGGCGGGCTCTCGGCCGCAGACCGGACCGACGCGATCCGACTCGCACGAACACTCAGCGAACTCACCCTTCTCGACCGACCATCGCTTCCGAACAACCCCTACGTTCGAGAATACAAGGTGCGAAGCGGCGACAGTCTGGAGCGGATCGCGAAGCGCGAGGATCTCCAGATCGACAAGATGCTCCTGGCGCGGATGAACAACCTTTCGAATCCGAACGCGATCCGGATCGGACAAACACTCCGGCTTCCGAACGGAACCTTCGATGCGATCATCGACAAGTCCGACTACTCACTGACCCTCTACCAAAAGACGGACGCGGATCGATCCATCGTGGTCGTTCTCCCCGTTGGGCTCGGCGAATTCGATGCGACGCCGACCGGGCTCTTCCGCGTCCGAGTGAATTCGAAACTTGTGAATCCACACTGGATCAACCCCAGAACCCGCGAAGAATTCAAGCCGAACGATCCCGCCAACCCGATCGGCGAGCATTGGATCGGTCTGGAAGGCATCGAGAACGCGAACCGTGACGTCGATGGTTACGGAATCCACGGAACCATCGATCCGGCATCGATCGGCAACCAGATGTCGATGGGATGCGTCCGGATGCTCAGCGACGATGTTCAACTCGTCTATGAGGTTCTCACGCATCAGGGATCCACGATCGAGATTCGCGACTGAACCAATCGCCGATGGCGGATCTCGAGACATGGTCGATCGAAAGGCGTCTCCTGACTAGAATACGACCATGACGTCAACTGGTGAAAATCTCCCCGTGATCGGGGTCAGCATGGGTGATCCCAGTGGGATCGGCGCCGAGGTCGTGGTGAAAGCACTGGCCGATCCATCCCTCCATGAAGCCGCGAGATTCGTCGTCTACGGAAGAAACGAACTGCTCACCCTCGCGGCCGATCGCGCCGGAGTCCGGCCCTACTGGTTTCGAGTCGCTCAAGGTAGTGACCGCGCTCGTGGCTCCCTCCTGCCGCCCGTCACGGTCGTGGACTTCCACGAAATCGACTACACCCCGCCGCATGAAGCCGGCCCCGGCCGGACCGGTGGGCATCTCTCGAAGCAATTCGTGGAGGAAGCGATCGCCGACGCACTGCTGGAGCCCACGGACCCAAGACATGTCGATGGCGTGGTGACGGCGCCGATCTGCAAGGAATCTTGGGCCATGGCCGGCTTCAAGTGGCCCGGGCACACCGAACTCTTCGCGCACCGGACCAGAGCGAAGCAGCAGGCGATGGCCTTTGTCTCCCCACATCTAAGAGTGGTGCTCGCGACGGCCCATGTCCCGCTGATGGACGTCAAAAACGTCCTGACCATTGGGCGGGTTCACGAATCGATCGAACTCGGACATGAGCTCTGCCGTCGGCTTGGCGTGGACCGTCCAAAGATCGCGGTCTGCGGGCTGAACCCGCATGCCGGCGAGAACGGAATTCTCGGTGACGAAGACGGACGGATTATCGCACCGGCGATCGACGTCGCCGTCCAGCACGGCATCGACGCGACCGGCCCCCACCCGGCCGACACCGTCTTCATCGCCGCCGCTTCGGGCAAGTACGACCTGGTGGTGGCGATGTATCACGATCAGGGTCTGATCCCCGTGAAACTGCTCGGCTGGGACAAGGCTGTCAACATCACGCTCGGCCTACCGATCGTTCGAACGAGTCCCGATCATGGAACCGCATTCGACATCGCAGGACGGAACAAGGCCGACGCCGGATCGATGCGATGTGCGATCGACCTCGCCATCGATCTGGTCACCCGCAAGCGTCACGAGCCGGCCAAGACCAGTGATCGCTCCCGCAATGCCTGAGCGTTCTGGTCTCTAAACCCATCCGAAGAAGAGGGGCGAAAGGCGGCCTACCCGTCGCCCCTCCTTTGGAGGAAGAGAATTTTTTCGATCGCATTGATCACATCGACCGCATCGATCGCGCTCAGGCGACTCGACGGCGGCGACGTGCTCCGGACACCACGCCGCCAACCCCCAGCAAGGCGATCGAACCCGGCGCTGGAACCGGGGCTCCGTGAAGCATGACGTTGTCGAATCGGACCGTCCCCTGACTGCCCGTCGAGCCCGACACGGTGACTCGGAACGCCACGGCATCGGTGAATGGCGCGGCATCAGGGAGCTCGAGTTGGTGCATCCCCCACTCGGTCCCGATGGTGGCGAATCCAACGCCCGCCCATCCACCGTTCCACCAATGATCGACTCGAACCAGCGCGCACCCTGTCGAACTTCTTTTGGCGGCGAAGGATACGACCAGATGTTCGACGGGCAGTCCGAGCCCCGGCGCGGGCCAGGCGTTGATCACGAATGACCCGCCTTCGGCCTCGGCCCCTCTGAACCCCATTGATTCTCCGGCCGACCAGCCCGACAGGCCGTTGATGGTGGTTCCGGCGAAGAAGTCCAGAGCGCCGCCCATGCCAGCAGGATCAATCCCGCCAAGTCCTTCATCCGCCGCGAACATCGATGCCGCCGGGTCGACTCCGTTGAAACTCCATCCCGCCAGCAGATCCGCGTGACCGTTCGCGGTCATGCCACCGAGCAGGATGGCCAGCACGCCACACCACCACGATCGACCCCTCGATTCCACTCCATGACCAACATGACCAACATGAACTCCATGACCAGCATGAACCGCATCAACCGCATGAACCGGCCGTCTTCGTGTGCCCGGCGTGGTCTCTCTCCGAACCGCCCCCGTCGTCCTTCGAATCATGCTCAAGACATTTCGCAAACGGCGGCGACCTCGCTCCACCGACGTCATTTGCTCCGCTTTTCGAATCAGATCGCACATACCGTTCATCCCGGGATTCTGTCCCCAGGCTCCGAAGCCCCATCTCCAGATCCGACAGTACGACACCGCGGCACCTCCGAATGGAAGTGCCGCGGTTTTTCGTGATCAAGATGAAACCAACGACGGCGAACGCTAGAACAGGCCGCCCACCGCGGCCGCGACCGAACGCTGGTTGGTCGGATCGATCAGCCAAAGCCAGTCATCGAAGAGGAATTCAAAGCGAGCCGCGAGCAGGGCGATTCGCCCCATGACGGTAAAGCCGAAAGCGGCACCGAAGGTGATCATCAGGAACCAGATCCCGACTCTCGCCACTTTGCCGACCACGCCCTTGTGCTCGACCGAGAAGAAGAAGTAGGTGAGACACGACAGCACACCGATGAGCAGCGTGATCTGCCGCACACTCGCCCAGAAGCTCGAATATCCGTTGACCGTACCGTCGGCGTTCATCACCTCTTGATAGAGCGGCTCGATCGTGGCCTTGATCTGGCTCAGGAAATCACCCTCGATGTAGGCCACCATTCGAAGCGCTGCGGTCGTGCCGACGATGAATGCCAGCGTCCAGAGGCTCAGGTACTGACCCTTCGGCGCCAGACGCATCAGCAGCAGCGCCCCGAAGATCGCCGGAACCAGATAGGCCCAGTTGGGGTCAGCCGTACCAAGACCCGGCAAGAGATTTCCCTGGACAAAACCGGGGAAGAGCTGGCCGAGGAGATTCGGGACGATCATGTCCCAGAGTCCGATGACCATCCAGTAGGCGGCCGAAACACCGACCACCACCGACTCCGCGATCTTGTAGAACGGGTTGTCCTTGTAGAGAAAGGAAAAGATCGCCAGCGTGAAGATCGCCGCGAGCCAGAGGCCGATGGTTCGCGGCCAACTCAGACCGATCGCCGGAACCACGTCGTCCGCGGTCGTGGTCACGATCGCCCTGCCGTCCGCCACGACCACCGTGGTGTCCGCGTCGGAATCACCGGCGGCTTGCGCGGCGTCGAAGATGGCACCGAGTGACGTCTTGAAGTCGCTGCCGGGCGTCACGGTGATCGACGTTTTTCGATCGAACCCTGCGGCGTGAAGCGCTTTCCAGTTGATCTCGACGGAGGGCTCCGCCTGGACGGCGGCTTCGGCATTGGCCTTCTCGAGCAGAGCCAGACGCCAAGTCTCCAGCGCGGTCCCGAGATCGGTACTGCCAATCGTGGACTCAAACGGGCTCGAGAGCGCGGCCTGCAACGCGTCATCCGAAATGGTCGCCTCGAAGTAGACCCGAGGCGAAACCGGCTTGACGGAGTACCAGCCGGCCCGAGGTGATTCGGCAGCCGCGAAGTCGACCGCTTCATCGGACGAGGCATCGACCCACATGGATCGGACTCCCTCGGACTCGACGTTGCCGTCCGGCGCGTCGAGCACCGGGACCTCGACCTTGACGAAGGCGGCTTCCCCGCGTTCGACATAGATCCGGCCGAAACCGTTACCGGTGAAGGCTCGGACCACGAGAAGGATCACGAAGACCCCGGCGATGCTGAGCAGGGTGAGTTGCTGGCGATTCACTGGGAACCTCCCCGTCGTCGGGTCGCGAAGAAGACGATGTTGCCCGCGATGATCAACCCGATCATCAACAGGTGAGCCACGAGTTGAGGCCCCATCCTCCGTTGCGCCTCCAGGAATATTCCCGGTATCGGCGCGGTGGCGAGCTCGATGAGCTTGGTCTTGGCCTCCGGACTCATCGATGCGGCAGCCGCTTCAGTCGTCCAAGTGACCGCTTCCGAAGGAGCCGCGGCGAACCGGGCTGCCAGTTCACTCGAGGTCGGCTCGGTGATCCCGCCGGACTCCAGTGCATCAAGCAGTTGCTCGCTGCGGACCCAGTTGTTCACGATGGACTCATATTCGGCCGCACCCTTGATCGCACCCAGAAGGCCCTGGACCTGATTCGGAACATAGGGGTACATCTGAGGCGCCTGGACGCCGGTGCATCCGATGATCAGTGGTTTCTTGAGCGGCGTCGCCGCATAGAGGACCCATTCCTTGCTTCCGGGATAGCCGGCACTGGCATTCACCAGTGCATCAAAGTCCGCAAGACTCGTGATGCCCTCCATCATGGGAATCGCATTGACCGAGGTACCCCGGGCATCGGTCGGGAAGTACTGGGCGAAATCGGTCACGATCGTCTTGATGACCGCTTCGTTTCCCGCCTTGAAACCGAGGTCGACCCAGTCTTTGCCGTAGACGAGATCCGGGTAGTACCCGCCGATCACTCGGCTGGTGCTGGAACGGATCATCTGCGCCCCGACCGGCCAGAGCGCGATGAAGTACATCCGATGGCCCTTCTGAGCACACTGCCGGATGAAGGATGTCGCCATTGGTCCGAGTTCACCCTCACTCGCCGGATCGAAATCCCACGCCATGAGGATTCGCGAACCGGGTTCAAGACCGTCCAACACGTCGAAGGCGGCCTGCGCCAGAGGCGTGGGTTCTTCGGGCAACGTCTTTCCCGTGATGCCGATCACGATGATCGGGATGCCCACGGCAAGCCCCATCATCAGGAAGATCCAACGTCGATCGAGATTAGCCATGCGGTCGATGAGATTCATGGGTCAGTCTCCTCCACCGAGATAGGAACGATCGAGACCCATGATGATCTTCAGGCTGGTGCCGGCGATGCCGAGGGCGATGCCGATGATGATCGCTCGATTGCCCGCAGTGTTGAAGACCTGCATGATGTAGACACTCAACTCTTCGAGTCGCAGTCCGCTGAACGGGCCGTCAACCGGAATCCAACTCGTCATGAAGTAGCCGGCGAACGTCCGGCCGAGAAGGATGATGAACGCGGTTCCGAGAAGCAGTACCGCTTCGAAGTTCTTGGCTCGGAACGCTCGGAACGCTGCCGAAGCGATATAGAACGCGAGCATCGCGAACATCGTCGCGGTCAGCGGCTTGAAGACATACTCGTACACCCACCAGAACGGGGTGCCCTGACCCTGAACATCACCACTCCAGGGTACGTCTGGAAAGGAGGGATTCGGGGCGACGCCGATCTTGAACAATCCGATCGCAAGCGTGGCAGAGAACGTGCCAAGCACGATCATCGAATACGCCCAGCCGGAGTTTCGATCGGAGATCTTCTTGAGATGAACCTTGAGCAGACTTCCGCCACCAAGAACGAAGGCCACGGCGGCGATGATGCCGAACCAGGTCGTGGCTTCTTCGCCCCAAGACCGGGTCCCGGGGAGAAAGTTGGAGACGATCAGCACGAGGCCGACGATCGCGGTAATCCAGAGTGGAACGATTCGTTTCACGTGAGCCTCCTCAGGCGCTCAGGACGGAGTCCTTGAACCAGTCGACGGCGTGCATCAGGGATTCACTCCCCGTGATGACCGCGACCGTGGCGATGAGACAACCGATGATGAGCACGGCGCCAACGATGATCTTGCCCATGTCCTGCCCCTTCAGACTGCCCAACTGATCGGGCTCCCCGGAGAGATAGGCGCTCGCCGCGAAGAATTCCTCGCCGATGAGCGTGTAGTCGCATGCGGCGACGAAAAATGGAAGCTGACTCGGCATCGCGGTACCCGCAATCTGAATCGCCCCCACGGAGTTGCCCGTCTCGGCGAGAATCAGACTCTCGGCGAAGAAGCAGCCCATGTAGAAACAGGCTGCGGGTTTTTCACGAACGATGAGCCCCGAGGCGTATGCCGTGTAACCGAACTGCTCGTCGGTGACGTAGTAGATGAGATCGGGGTTGTATGCGTCGGTCCGCCCGGCGGCGAGGTACGACGAATGGACGGTCTCGCGAGCGGCACTCATCACAAGGGAGCGACTCGTCGGCACTTCGATGCGGGCGTCGTATTCGGCGGCCGTCTTGGCGACCCTTCCCAACACCGTGATGCCCGCGACGGTCTGCAGGTCATCCATGTCTTGAATACCTGGAACGAAGAGAATGGGCCGGCCCATCTCTGTTGCTCGTCCAACCGCCTCGTCGACCGCGGAGAGTCCGGCGATCTTGCGAATGGTGATGGGGCGACCGCTTCTCGCCCAGTGGATGAAGAAGAGCACCGAACCGCAGAGCAGTAACAGGATAAAGAAGAGCGGGAGTCTCTTGACATCGATGCCGCTCGCCGCGGGGAGCACCATGCCGGTCTCTGCGGACGCTTCGCTCTTTGCCACGCCTCCATCCGCGGTCTTGGCCACGGTGTAGACCATGAATCGATACTCGTCCGAGGGGCTCAACTTTCCGACCTGAAGACGATCGGTGTCGGCAGAGACCGTATCGACCAGCACCCAGAATCGGCCGTGCGGTCCGGTCTCGGTGGGGGTCACCGAATCTCGCTGGTCGATGACCGCCTGCCGAGCCACGATGCGAGCCTGCATCGACGCGTCTTCGGGGGCCACGCCCTCGACGCCCACCAGACGCTGGTATTCGTTCTGGTAAGCCTGATTCTGAACGCCCAGGAGTGCCGCGCCACGTTCGTTGCCGACTCTAGAGGTCGTCTCCGAAACCGCTTCGGTTCGCCAGACCTGAAATCCTTCCAGCCCGTCGACCCCCGTTGGAATCGTCCACGTGACCATCGCCGCACCGCCGCCGTCCGCGGGTAGATCCTCGGCGACCACGTCGGTCGGTGCCGGTGGCGCCGCGAAAGAACCCGAGACCATCACCATGACGACCATGACGATCATGACGGTGAGCATCGCGAGAATCGAATTCGTCTGAAGAAGTGAGCTTGGTCTCTTCATGCGTCAGCCCTCGATGAGTTCGACGTTGGCACGCGGCACGATTGCCGTGGCACCGTCAGGGAATCGGACCTCCAGGACACGGGCTCTGGAGCCCGACCCGAGGACCGCGGGTTCGGTCGGCAATGCCGACACCTCACCCAGAAGTCCGAAGTACGGATCACGAATGACCCGGACGGTTGTACCAAGATCCAGCATCCCTGCCTCCTTGGCGAGGGTCGGATCGATCTCGTTCTCGTTCTCGCCGGGCTCCAGCGGCACCAGAATCTCCGGCCGCATCACACCCGCGCGGATCTGGGTGGCACCGTTCACGCTCGCGGTCCGACCGGCTCGATCGGCCAGCAAACGCCAGGTTCGAGCGGCCATGGCGATATCGCCGAAACCTTCGGTGACGATCACCGTGATACCGATCTTCTCGCTTCCGGTGATCGCGACCCCGAGATCCCGGCCGAGCAATTCCTTCAGATCCTGATCGTCGAGCCCCCCCGAGACCACCGCCGCCGCCCCCACTTCGATTGCCTTCCGGAGTGCCGCCGCGGTCATTCGGGCGCCACCGAGGATGACCGCTCCCTTCATGTCGCCGGTGATCGCATCCGCTTCGAGGGTCTCCTCGTGATTCGAACACGCCACCTGGATCACTCCTTCGGTCTCTCCGCCGATGCCGAAGATGCCTTGCACGAACATCACGTCATTCTCGATGATGCAGCCTTCCTTGGGCAGCACTTCGACGACCGTCCCGGAGAGGTAGGCCCGAACCTGCACCGGAATCGCGGCGCCCCGGATCATGACCTGACCAGTGACGGAGGAGACCTGTTCGATCGTCCCGGTCGCATCGGAGGCGACTTCCGTCTTGAACGCGCCAAAGATTCCCTTGCTCCGAGCGATCGGCTCTCCCTGCTCGACCGACTCACCGATCTGCTTCAACATGAGGCTCGCCACTTCATTGGCGGGACAGCTCAGACGATTCGCCATGTTCATCGGCGTGATGTCGCCGTCCATAAACGTCTCGGCGACGACGTCGTTGGCCGCCACTGTGTCTCCGACGGCAACGCGGACGTCGCCCGCGATCGGAAGGAGTCTGCGAGCGCGATGGGTCGTTCGGGCAGCGACCTTGAGTCCTGGGGTATATGCCTTGGCCATGGGTCTTCTCACGCGCCGGTGGGCGCGACCTCCAGATCGTCGTACATCCCTGTCGCTTTCACCATCCGGGTGACGGCCTGTCGCCGCTGCTCAGCATCCGCCGGAAGTTCCAGTCGCCGGCCTCGAGCATCAAGAATGATTCCGGCCGGGCCGCCCTTGGCGGTACGGGTGATCGGCTTGCCCGGTCCGTTTCCAAGATCAAAGCCTCGAGCAGGTGTCACTTCGACTTCCGCCGTCTCCTCGGCACCCAATGGGACGACGACAAGATCCCCGTATGCGAGATCGCCGCTGGCGGTGGTTCCACCACTCATGCGATACGAGAAACATGGCTTGCCCGGCTTGCCTTGGCCCTTGGCCGCAATGCAGGTACCGAGCACGACGAGACAGTCCTTCTCGAAGACCTCCATCGCTGCTCTTTCATGCACCGAACTCAGCACCCCGAGATGGGGCATCATGAAGATCGAGTCCTTCGCCAATGTGGTGAAGCCCTCCGGTTCGAAAGAATCGATCAGCATCATTGCGGTCTGCTGCATTCTCGGAGCATGGCTCAGCACGCCTCCGGAGGCGACGAGAAGATCGAGCGTCATGCCATCGACGATGCTTGACCCGCTGACCTCCTGACTGAAGACATCGCCGACCGTGCGCTGCTGCTGCACCCCCTTGAGGGTCGTCGCGAATTCCTTGTGCTGCTGATAAGCAAGCCGCAGCGCTTCTCGCGCGACGGCCTGCTCGAAGACCAGTGCCTCCGCGCTCTGAGGAATCGTGGTCGGCCGGATCATCTTGTTCTTCACCCGATTCCGAAGTTCACGCTCATCCATGTCCAGATGCACCCACCGGAGGATCTGATCCATCCCCGCTTCCGCGCAGACATTGGAAATCGAGTAACTCATGCCGAGATTGGCGCTGACGGTTCGGTTGAAGGTCCCGCCAAAGACGCTAAAGACATCCGTGGTCGCCCCTCCGATGTCGACGCCGACCGCATTGATTCCTTGAGTCCGAGCGATGGTCTGGAGAATGTCACCCACCGCACCCGGAGTCGGCATGATCGGCGCATTGGTCCACTCGATCAGTCTGTCGTAACCGGGAGCATGCGCCATGACATGTTCGAGGAAGACATCGTGGATGCAGTCACGGGCGGGGCCGAGATTCTCCCGTTCCAGCGTGGGACGAAGATTCTCGACGATCGACAGATCGAAACCGCCGGTCGCGTCGTCCTCGACGGCAAAGACTCGCTCGATCTCGGAACGGGCCTCGGAGTTCCCTGCGAAAATGATCGGCAACTGATACGCGCCGCCGAATCGCGGGCGTGGCTTCGCCGGCGCGATGAGTTCGGCCAGCTGGACGACCTGAGTCGAGTTGCCACCGTCGGTGCCACCGGAGAGCAGCACCATGTCCGGTCGCAACTCCCTGATTCTTTGAATCTGTTCGTGAGGGCGTCGCTTATCGTTGCTGGCGATGACATCCATCACGATGGCGCCGGCACCCAGTGCCGCCCGCTTCGCACTTGCCGCGGTCATCTCGCGAACCACCCCTGCGACCATCATCTGAAGTCCGCCACCGGCGGAAGAGGTCGAAATGTAGATGTCGCAACCGACGGCATCGTCGATTGACGTGCGTCGAATGATCGTTCCGTCATCAGCGATCAATCGGCGACCCGACAGCTCCTGCAATTCGGTGACCGAATTGACGACGCCCACCGTCACATCGGCGAACGGTTCCTCCACTGTGGTCGGTGCCTCGCCGCGGTAGGTCTGGCGGTACACGCCGTCGACCTCCTCGATCATGATGGCCTTGGTCGTCGTCGAGCCGCAATCGGTGGCGACGATGACCTTGATTCGGTCGAGATCGATATCTGGCAGGTCGGGGTCGGAGTGCATGCGGCGTCGAAACTCTGATCTGGTGAAAAATCGAACTGCTGGAAAATGAGCTTCCGAATCGGCCGGCGCCGTCCGGATCACTCCCGAATGAACGTGGAGCGTACCCGATTCCTGCCATGAATCCGTGCCTCAGTCGGCCTCGCCCTGATCCGGCTTCGAGTCTGATTCGTCCAAGGAGGACGGCGGCTCCGTTGATTCGCGCTCAGCCATCCCTGCAGCTTCGGAGGCCGGTTCCTCATCCGCCGATTCCGACGCCTCCGGCCGAGCCGCTTCAAGATCTTCGATCAATCGGCAGAGATACTCAATCGAACCGCGACGTTCAATGAAGCCGGCAAAGGTCTCCCAGGCTCCAGGATCCACCAGCACCGTGCCGAACGGCTGAAAGAAGTGCAAGGCCTGCGCTCCGAGGTAGTTCAGCGGCTGGGTCATTTCAAGCAACAACACCGCAGGCACGGTCATGCGTCGCCGCACCACTTCTCGACAGAGCTTTTCCGCCGTCGCATGCTCTCGTTCCGTCGGCTGGAAGGACGCGGCATCCTCGATCGCAAAGGCATGCCGCAATCGCTCGAATACGGATCGCTTCTCAGTCATGCATGCCGCCGCCCCTTCTTTCCGACCCGACGGCGATCGGCGATCTCGAGCGGTGTCCCTTGCTCAATGGTCATCCTGGCCGCCGCCGCCACGGCATCCATGGCATTCTCCGGGCGACGGCCCCAATAGAGATCGAGTCCGGACCGAGCGTCGAAACGTGATCCCCCTCGTCGAGTCGAAAGCCAGCCACCCGCCGGATCGACCACCAGCCGCCGCGCGTCCGCCCAGCGAATCGAACGCCTACGGAGCGGATAGGCCGCCTCGAGCCGCTCGCCGTCGACGCGGTAGCCGGTGGGGAAAAACCAGCGATTGAGCGTCGTGAGGAGAAGAACCACCGCCGTGATGCTCCAGAGCACATCACCACCGATCATCCCCGTCAGGACCGCCAACGCGGCAATGAAGAGCAGCAGCACGAACGTCCTCGCCGGTCGTTCGGCCGCCGGCCACGCCGTCCAGACCGTCTCAGCCGTCTTGCTCGCCAGGGCATCGACATCGGTCGTCGCCTCCGGACTCGAATTGGCGGATTCCCGCGTGTTCATCGCTGCGACGGTACGCGATGAAACGGGCTCGCGTCGACCTCGGTGTGTTCGCTACCCTGAACAGTTGGAACGAAACGTCTTCCCGCGAGGCCTGAAGTCATCAGCTCCCGGAATTCGTCAGCCCCGGAGACCTTGCCATGTCCAATCCCTCGACCGACTCCGCTCGTGCCACCGCCAACCCCGAGACCCCGCTTGAACCAGACGGATTCGAAGCAGACGGATCGGTCAGCGGCCCGTTGCACCTCATGAAATGGGCGGAAGCGCATCGCGCGGATTTCCAACCGCCGGTCGGGAACAAGTACCTCTACAGCGGCCGCGACTTCTTCACGATGGTGATCGGGGGCCCGAACGCGCGGAACGACTTCCACAAAGTCGACAGCGAAGAGTTTTTCATCCAGTTGAAGGGCGACATCGTCATCAAGACGTGGGAGAACGGCGTCATCGTCGACCACCTCGTCAAGGAAGGCGAGACATTCTTCATTCCCCCCAACGTTCCGCACGCCCCGTGCCGGCCAGCTGACACGCTCGGCCTGGTCGTCGAACGCCGTCGGCCCGAAGGTGAGATCGAACATCAGATGTTCTTCTGCGAGTCCTGCGGAGAACTGGTCCATGATCAGGCGTTCGACTGCAGGGACATCGTGATCCACTTCCGCGATGCGATGGAGACGTTCTGGGCCGATGACGCAAGGAACGAATGCGGCAAATGTGGTGCCCGAGTGACCAAGCCGGGCCCCTACGAGCTTCCCGCCAAATTCCAGCACTAAACTCCCGAAGCAATCCGGCGTGCGATCCGAATCTCAGGGCTGATCGACCATCTCCTCGATCGCGCGGGCAAGATCCATGGATCCGGCCCGAAAAACCTCCAGATGACTGCCGGGGATCGTCTTGATCTGTATTGACCGGACCAGTTCCGCCCACCCCAACGACCGATCAACGCTCGGATCGGCCTTCAGACTGTCTGCGGATCGAATCAGCGTCAGATCGATATCAAGAGGCTTGGGGTCATAGGCTCGCCAGGCGGCGAAACCCGACGCAATCACTTGCCGAAGCGATGCCATGCTGCTTCTACCCTTTGCGTTCACGATGCCGTGCAACGACTCCGGCAGCACGTTCTGAAGACGCACTCGGAGTTCCGCCTTACTGACCAGCCTGCCCCCCGACCATTGACGTCGCGGAAGAGATGACACCGGAGCATCCACGACCAGCAAGCGAACCTCAAGGTCCTCTCTCTGAAGAATTCGAGCGAGTTCGAATCCCACGAATCCGCCCAGCGAGTAACCGGCGATCGAGATTCTCTTCATCCCAGTCCGGCGGACGATTTCACCAAAGCAAGCGGCAAGTTCCTCGATGCGTCGAAGTGGCTTCCGTACTCCACCGACGCCGGGATAGGGCAGGCCGTAGACCGGAAGCGTCTCCGGCAGTCCGTCGAGCAGCGATTGGAAGCTGAAGACGGTTCCACCGACACCAGGAATGCAGAAGAGGGCCCGACTGGTCTGACAGTCTGGACTATGAAGACTGGTCAGAGGACTCGATTCCCGCTTGATGTCGGAACGGATTCTCGATGCGATCATCTGGATGTCCGATCCATCCATCACATCAGAGAGCGAGATCGGCCGGGCGAGGCGGTCTTCGAGTCGCATCGCCAACCGGAGCAATTCGATCGAGTCGACGCCGAGCTGACTCAGGGTGCTTGACGAGTCATGGATCACCCGCCCGGTGATTTCTTCGACGGTATCAATGATGATCTGGACGACTTCGTCGGAGGCCGCCTCCGGCTGTTTCAACCGACCGATCGGCGAGTCAACCAATGACGCCTCGAGCATTCGGGAGACCTCGGCTCGATCGACCTTCCCATTTCGGGTCGTCGGAATACGCTCAACGCCGAGAATCTCCGTCGGGACTTCCCAGGCCGGGAGGCGACGCGCCAAGGTCGAGCGAATCGCCTCGGCATCGACGGCCTGTTCTCTTGTGCCGAGCACTATTGCGCCGAGTCGACGTGGACGATCCGGCAGTTCGATGATGCTTGCAGCGGCGTCCTGGACGGACGACACCCGTCGTAACTCATCATCGATCGCGGCAAGCTCGATGCGGCGCCCGGAAATCTTCACCTGATGGTCGAGCCGACCCGCAAACTCGATCCGACCATCGGAAGCCCAGCGGGCGCGGTCGCCCGTTCGATAACTGA
>CALFOM010000029.1 GCA_937919685.1 uncultured Phycisphaera sp. | reverse complement strand
TGAGATGCCATGAGATACCCTGAGATGCAGTCCCGCGGGCGAAGCGTGGATTCGCTCACCGTTCGGCGGTCAGGTAGGCGATCCAACCGGGACACGCCTCGCCACGGTCTGACGGCTCGAATTCCCCGTCCCCTTCCTCGCCTTCCTCATCATCGCCCTCCCACCAGACGGTCACCTTTCCGAAGCCCGCCTCGGTGAGAAGTTCTCGGATCTCGGGAATGGTCCAGAGCCGCCACTCGTAGGTGAACGCCTCCTCCATCGAAGAGCCGTCGGGAAAACGGAAGTGAATGTGGTTGACCACATCCCCGGTGATGGGGTTGTAGTGATTTTGATCCCAGACGTAGGTGAAGCCGTCCAGATGACGCTCTTCCTCCATCTCGATGAATGAATCACTCCCGCCGTATGCATCGCAGATGAAGATGCCATCCTCGGCCAGCGATTCATGGACCGTCTTGAAGTACTCGAGGAGTTCCTTCCGGGTCTTGAACAGGAAGTAGCTGAAGTTCATCGCGAGCACGGAGTCGACGTTGCTCACCCCGGAGGATCGCACATCCTTCTCGAGAATCTCGAGCCGATCGATCTGATTCTGCTTGAGTTCAGGAAGATTCCGCTCGCGTCCCCAGTCGAGCACCTCGCTGCTGAGATCGACGCCGACGGCGGTATTGTCATCCCGTCGACGAATCCACTCGCAGGCGGCGGCAAACGTGCCACAGAAGTCCTCGCGAATCCGGCGGGCCTTTCGATCTCTCAGGCATTTCCAGACCTTGTCGACGAAATCAATTTCGCCCTCGACATTCTGTACCGAGAGTTCATAGAGCTCGTGGCGGTCCGAGGTTTTCGCGGAACGCCAACCTTCGGTCGACTTCCGAGACTTCTTCTTCTTATCCTTGCGCTTTGACATGGGGGCGGAGTGTAGCGGAGCGGACGCCTCCGTTGCACGAGACCACCGAGTCTTCAACTCCAGAAGGCGAGAATCAACCCAAGGTCCCCGCCGTCGACGGCCCCGCTTCCGTCCAGATCCGCGTCTGAATCCGAGGTGCCCCAGAGCGAAAGGAGGATGCCGAGATCTGCTCCGTCTACTCGCCCGTCAGCATTCAAGTCGCCTCCGACCGCAGACCCGCACGCGAGAACCTGCGCCTGAACGCAAGTTTCATCCCAGCGAACGATGCAACAGAAGGGATCCTCAAGGCAGACCGCCGTGCAACACTCGGCGTCGTCACAACCCGGTTCCGGTCGCGACAGGTCGCAAGGCCCGCCAGCCCCGCAGGTTGGGATCACGCAATCCGAACCGCAGACCACCGCCGAGATCGTGATGCAAGCGTCGTCCCAGGCCACCTCGCAGCAATACGGGTCGAGATCGCAGACGCAGGATTCCAGAATCGGATCGGAGCATCCAGAGGCCCCGGAAACGCAGGGATCATGATCCGGGTCGAGTTCGATCCGCAGATCATCGATTCGCGTGGCGTCCCCGACCGTCGATCCGGAGCGAAGACGAAGCCGGAACTGCGGCAACCCGATGAAGGCGGTCAGATCCACCGAGAAGGAAGCGCATCCGGTGGCGCTTCCAAACGGCACCCGGAAGATCTCGACCGGGTCAAGATCGAGCCACCGAGCCTCGATCACGGGCCCGGATACCCCTGCCGACGTCGAACACTCGAATGAGAGGACTGCGGTCGTGCTACCACCGAAATCGAGGCATCGAGTCTCTGCGGTCGACCATGGGAATCCCCCACCAAATCGGAGCGCCGCATCCCCACGGCCCGCACAACCGCCTGATGTGGTCAGGTATGGGCCAGCGCCTGAGCAGGCGTCGAATACCTCGGGCAGCGCCGCGCAAAGACCTCCCGGAATGTAAAGGTCGCCGAAATCAACCTCGAGACCGATCTCGCACGCCTCGACGCAGGAGCCGCATCCACCGGTGGCGATCGCGGCGATGCAGAGCTCGTCCCAGGCTGTTTCGCAACAGAATGGATCCTGATTGCAGACACACGCCTCGACGAGCGCATCGTCGCATCCCGGTCCGCCTGCTTCACAGCAGGAATGCGGCGCGCCGTTGCAACAGGCGACGCCTTCCAAGGTGATTTCATCAATCAGGAGGACGCCCGTCCCACCTCCGTGAATCCACCGAATCGCGATTTCCTCTCCGAAGTCCGCGGTATCAAGAAGACATTCGATCTCGAACTGGTGGCATTCCCCCTTCGAAACATCGATGATCGCGGACTGTACGGTCGGCCCATCGCACCCGGCGATGGCGGGGCCAATCTCGATCCTCGACCAGGTGTCGAAGAGGCTCGACGCGACGAATCGAATTCGAAGACGACCGCATCCGACCGCAGGCGAAAGGCAGGCGCCGAGTGTGGTCTCCGGATCGAGCCGATACATCCGGCCCGTCGGGCAGAACCCGCTGGACGCCACCGACCCTCCGGTCTCGCACCATTCGATCGAAAATCTGGAGTCCTCGACGTCGTGCGGCGCCGAGAACGACTCGAAGGGTTCGTGATGGAGCAGGCAATAGGATTCGTCATCGCCGAGGGAGGATGCAAGCACGGCAGAGACTGGCCACGTCAGCAGCGTCGCCAAGCTCCCGCTCCAGGACAGCGTCAGCGCACTGCACAGGACGGCCGCGATCCTTCCAGCAATGGAGGGACCTTGGATCGAGGATGAAAAGCGTTCTGGCGGCATGAAAAGAGGCTTCTCCCAGTGGCGTTCAAGTATGCCCCCCTTCGCCACGAATCCAAGATCCCCCCCGGCGGGGACCGCCGAGCAACCAGAATTGACCCTCACGACCGGACCAGATCTCGCAGTTCCACCCCATGAGTTCCGGAAAAACAACGACAATCAACCTCATGAACGAACTCCCGGTCCCGACATCAGACCTCGCCTCCGGCCGACGCTCGAGCACCCGCACCATCCTTGGTGGTGCGATCGTGACCATGCTCCTGATGGCGACCGGATTCTCGTCCGGTTGCGCGACGACTCCGAAGGAGCCGCCTGCCCCACAGGATCCCCGCACGCTCCCGATCTACGATGGAACGACCGGCGAAGTGGTCACGTGGGACGGCCTGGTTGATCGCGCCAATGCTGCCGAAGTGATCGTGATCGGTGAAGAACACGACGACGCCAATACACACGCACTCCAACTCGAGCTCTTCAAGGCGATCCTCGCCGCGGGCGACGGCGCCGCACTGTCTCTCGAGATGCTCGAACGGGACGAGCAGGCCCTGGTGGACGCCTGGCGTGCCGGAGAGTTGGAGACCGACGCTTTCGTCGAGCAGACCGGCTCCCGAAGTTGGGGCGGTGAAGATGGCTGGTATCGCTTCTATCAGCCGGTACTCGACGCGGCGAAGCTCGGCAACGCTCCGATCATCGCCGCGAACGCACCGCGTCGTTACGTCTCCCGGGCTCGGAAGGAAGGGTACGACGTGCTGCGGGACCTCCCAGACGAGGAGCGAGACTGGTTCGATATTCCCGAGTCGCTCGATGCCGGTCCGTACTACGAACGATTCGCCAAGACGATGCGTGGCTTCCGGGGCGAGGAAATCGAGGAGGAGGCGATCATCGCGACCTTCCGAAGTCAACAGGTCTGGGACGCGACGATGGCGAGATCGATCACGCTAGCGATCGAAAATCCGGGGATCGATCGGGTCGTCCACCTCATCGGTCGGTTTCACAGCGATCTCGAGGGGGGAACCATCGTAGAAATTCGACGGCTTCGCCCGGAGACCGACACTCTGGTCATCAGTTGCGTTCGTCGCGGTCGGACGATCGACGGCCTCGATGCGGACGATCGTGGACGTGGAGACGTCGTCGTCTACACGCCAGGTTCGACCTCAGATGAATGAAGACGAGTCACCGCCGCATGGACCTGCAACCCACGGTCTTCACTTCAAGAGCTTGTCGAGATGCGGCTGGTCCTTCGCGATCTTGTAGAGCTTCTCGATTTTCATCATCGAAAGCAGACCAAGCAGTTCCTTGCAGACCCCAAAGAGGATCGAGTCTGACTTGGAAGCGGCAGCCGTGTTCCGGAACGAGATACACATGCCCAGACCCATGGAGGACATGAACGTGACCGAAGAGAGATCCACGACCAGATGGTCGAGGCTCTTGCCCATCTCAGTGAGATAGGGAATGACCTCGCCTTGGATGATCGGAGCCTCCCGCTGGCCGATGCTGGGGCCTGCCGGCTTGATGAGCAAGACGCCCTCGCGACGCGTGATTTCAACGAGACTGGTGGCGTGGTGGTCGGGAAGCGGGCTGCTCATTCTGGGAATCACTCCGAAGATGGGGACCGCACGTCGAACTTCGGCTCGAACGGCGGGCGGGCAGTCTACACCGCTCTCGCCGCTGCATGAGCCGGCAAAACCAATCGAACCGACGGTGGATTGCTAGGGTTTCCAATATGACCGACTCGGTTTCCATCGCCGTCACGAATTCCAGACTGCTGACTCTGAGTCTTCCCGGAACAGGGGATGCCCCTCGGAGGGGTTCGGATCTGGCTGAACTCGGCATCCTCGATCCAGGGTGGATTCTGGTTCGACAGGGCCGGATCGCGGACCTCGGCGGAGGAACCCCCCCGAATTTCGGCCCCGAGACCCGTCTGATTGATGCCCGAGGACGGGTCGTGATGCCCGCTTTGGTCGATTGTCACACCCATGCATGCTTCGTCGGCGACCGAAACGATGAGTTCGAGGCGCGACTGGCCGGGGCCGGTTATCTCGAGATCCTCGCCGCTGGCGGTGGCATCATGTCCACAGTTCGGAGCGTCCGCGGAGCGAGCGAATCCGAACTGGTGGACGCGCTGGTGCATCGACTGGAGCAGACCGCCCGCCTCGGCACAGGCACCATCGAGGTGAAGTCCGGCTACGGGCTCGAACCCGAAACGGAACTCAAGATGCTCCGCGCGATTCGTACCGCCGCCGAGCGAAGTCCTCAGATCGTCGTCCCGACGTTTCTTGGCGCCCATGCGCTCGATTCAGACGCGGAGGATTCCGGCCACGGGGTCGAGCGGATCATCGCGGAGGCTCTGCCCGCCGCCGCCGCCGCCTTTCCTGGAATCGTCTGCGATGCCTACTGCGAGGATGGGGCTTGGTCGCTCTCGGATTGCCGACGGCTCTTCGAGGCCGCGATCCAACTCGGATGCCCGGTGCGGGTTCATACCGACCAATTCAACTGTCTCGGCATGACCCAACTTGCGATCGAACTTGGTGCCCGCAGCGTCGATCACTTGGAAGCCACGACGCCAAAGGACCTTCAGCGTCTGGCCGCCAGCGCCACGATCGGCGTCCTTCTCCCGGCGAGTGGATTCTCCCTCGACGATCGATACGCGCCAGGGCGTGAACTGGTCGATCTCGGAGGGGCGGTCGCGGTCGCAAGTAATCTGAACCCTGGTTCGGCACCATCTCCGTCCTTGACGTTCGCGATGGCATTAGCGTGTCGGAAATGTCGATTGAGACCCGCTGAGGCGATCACCGCCGCCACATTCAACGCCGCATGCGTGCTCGGCCTTCAAGACGAGGTTGGTTCGCTCGAAATCGGCAAGCGAGCAGATCTCCTGATGCTTGATACCGCAGACGAGCGAACGCTCGGAGTGGAGATCGCCGGACCAGGACCGGTTGGCGTGATGCTGGAAGGTCGCTGGTTCAGTACGGGATGGCCCGATGACTCCTGATCAGGTTCTGAGATCTTCAAGAGCGGTCGAACCTTGAGCTCCGGGCCTTAGATCGCCGTCCCCCCACTGATCAAAACGATCCTTTTCCGTCCCTGAACCAAAGTCAGCCCCTCAGTCGGCCGATGGACCGTGGTCCGCTGACGTGCGGGCGAAGTGCCTTCTCATTGGATCTAAGATTGTTTCCTGCAGTGACCCCGTCGATGGATCGACGTGCAGGTTCGATCGGATCCACACCATTCACGGATCACGGAGACGATTTCTCATGCAGAACTGCTTCACCAATCAGAACGACTACAACTTCAACAAC
>CALFOM010000028.1 GCA_937919685.1 uncultured Phycisphaera sp. | reverse complement strand
CATGGAGGGCATGGAGGGCATCAGCATTCGACGGTCCCGACGATATCAGGAGAAAAGGATCAAGATGCAGGGGGTGCGAGAATCAAGCGAATTTCATCCTCGAGATCATCGACTCCGAGCGACCAAGAATCCATTACTGGCCGAACATCGCGAAAGGCGACCGTGGTGAAGGACGGATCGGCCAACCAATCACCATCGCCACCAAGGACCGCTGCCAGCAATGCTTCGGAGTCGCGTGGCTCACCCATGCTCGCCGCAAAGATGCCGGATTCATCCGAAGCCATGGCCACTCGGTTCTTTTCGACCAGGGGCCCGGTCTCCGTCAACGCCGGACGCATTCCGATCCACGCGACCATCGCGACACAGGCCGCGGCCGCGAGTCCCGATGCCACCGCGACCCGGCGGGCCCAGGGCGAAAACTGACCGACCGTGATGGGCAGGGTGTGGGCCGGAAGAGAAGGCAACGACGCCTCGAAAACGGAGGCTGCGATCGAGACCGACCGTTTGGCATCGACGCTGCATTCCGAACGGAGCAGGAAGGCGATCCGCTCCTCAAGGCCCACGAGATCCTCGAGATCCACGAGATCCACGAGATCCACGAGATCCACGAGATCCACGGGATCCACGAGATCCACGGGCCGCCCTTCCTCCGGCCGATCCGAAGCCACGCCGAAGCCGCCATCAGGAGTGGCGTCTTCGGCATGATCCGGGTCATGCCGGCCTGGAAGGCTGGACTCATCGACGGGATCTCCGTCGTGGAAGGAATCAGATAAATTCATGACCACGTCTCCAAGCTATGCCTCACCAGTAGGAACGAGGTTTCCCCTCGTGGATTGCAGATCACGCCCGCTTCCTTGAGGAAAGTGCACGCTTCCGGTCGGAATCGGCCGACGAAACCGATAATCGGGGTTTTCATGAGGAATCCTCTCCCTCAATACCTTCCAGGATGGCCTTGACCTTCTTCAACGCCCGGTGATGCCGCGCGAGCAACGTCCCCACCGGGGCGTCGAGCGCCTCGGCGAGTTGCTTGAAACTCAGTCCGCTGACATGCCGGAGATAGAGAACCTCTCGATCGGCCTCCGGGAGCTGCTCGATCGCTTCCCGGAGCGGACCGGCAGGGAGGCTGTCCGTCTCGACATGCTCTGCCGGTCGCCCCCCGTCGCCAGCGAGTGCCACCAACGTGGCCTCATCGGAGGGTCGCGCCTGACGGGCTCGCCGCCGCATTTCGTCCCGCAGACGATTCATGGCGATACGCATCAACCAAGACTCGAATCGCCCGACTTCCTCGTAGTCCCGCAACTTTGCCGCGATGGTGCAGAACGTCGATTGCGTGATCTCCTCCGCCAGATCCTCGTCTCGACACTGGGCCCGGATCAACCCAAAAACCCGCGGGGCGAACCGATCGACCAGTTCGCGCCAAGCGTCCTCGTCACCGCGGCCTGCGGTGACGACGAGGGCGGCAAGTTGGTCAGAGGAAATTTCATCCATGCCAGAAGGTCTGCGGAGTCGAATCTTTGGCGGCCACGTGGTCGCCCCGTCGCCGCCCCGTCGCCGGGCGTGGCCGTACGAGCGAAACTTTACCGCCCTTGAGCCAACGAGATGCGAGACGCCAAGTGGCGTCGCCCATCTTCGGATGTGTGCATCATGCACATCATGCGCATCATGTGCATCATGCACATCATGTGCATCATGCGACTTGGCGAGGCTCAGATCGGGATGCCGACGGAATCACTCCAACCCGCGTCCGCCGACTGGGCGCCGGGAGGAGGCGTGGAATAGGTGAGGTCCTGGAATCTGGTGCTCTGAGCATTCCAGCCAAGCGTCACGACTCCGGTCGGTCCGTTGCGCTGTTTCGCGACGATGACCTCCGCGATACCCGCCTTGTCTGGATTCTGATCCGCCCAGTCGGGCTCGCCCTTGTGGTAGTACTCCTCGCGGTGGAGCATCATCACCACGTCGGCATCCTGCTCGATCGCTCCCGACTCTCGGAGGTCGCTCATCCGGGGACGATGCCCCTCACGTTGCTCCGCCGCACGATTGAGCTGACTCAGGCAGAGCACCGGCACGTTGATCTCGCGAGCCATCGCCTTGACGCCTCGACTAATCTCCGAGACCTCAAGCTGCCTGCTCTCGACCCGTCCACCCGCACTCATCAACTGCAGGTAATCGATCACGATCGCTCCGATGTCGTGGCGATCCTTCATCCGACGGGCCTTCGAGCGGAGTTGAAGCAGCGTCAATCCCGGCGTGTCGTCGATGTAGACCGGCGCGTCGGAAAGGTCGTTGCAGGCTGCCATCAATCGCTTGTAGTCCTCATCTCGAAGCTGGCCTCGTCGCAATCGCTGCGAATCGATCCGCCCTCTGGCGCAGAGCATCCGTTGGACCAGCTGCTGCTTGCCCATCTCGAGACTGAAGATCGCCGTCGGGTGGCCGGCGACCGCCATCTGCTCCGCGATATTGAGCGCGAAGGCCGTTTTTCCCATCGATGGACGAGCGGCGAGAATGAGCAGTTCGCCTCGCTGGAAGCCATTGAGCATCTCGTCGAGCTCACCAAATCCAGTGGGAACGCCGCTGAACCTCGAGCCGTCCGAGTTCTCGATTGACTTCATCACTTCGTCGAGCAGAACGTTGAGAGAAGACGCACTCTGTTGTTCACGATGCTCCGCGATCTGGAAGATCCGCTTCTCCGCCGCCTCCAGCACCTCGACGACCTCGAGTTCGCCCTGATGGGCATCTCGAAGCGTCTCACCGGCCGCGGCGATCAACTCCCTCAACGTCGCCTTCTCCCGGACCAATCTCGCATATCTCGTTGCGTTCGCGGCCGTTGGGACGCTCTCCGCGAGATGCACGAGGTAGTCCATGCCACCGACTTCATCGAGCAGTGATTTGTCGATCAGGATCTGATGCAACTGGACGACATCGAGCGATGCCGTCTTGTCGTAGCACTCGATCATCAGATCAAAGAGAATCGAGTGGGCGGGACGATGGAAGTCCCCTCCGGTCTTCACGATATTGATGATGTCGGAGATCACCCGAGGATCGAGAATCATCGACCCGAGCAGAGAGATCTCGGCTTCCATGGCGTGCGGTGGCACGGCCTCCGCGAGGCGGGTCAGTTCATCGGCGCGGAGCGTCGGTCGTTCTTCGCGAAGACGTTTGCGGAATCGTCCCTGAGACTCGTTCATGGTCAAGATTGTCCCCGTGAATCAACGTCCTTGCCCGGCCGACCCATGCCGCGACGCATCGTCCACAACCGATTGTGGACGAATCGAGCATCCAAGCCACCCGCCGAAAGGCGGATGGAATCGAATCATTCGTCTTCTGGGTTACCGACGCGAACCTTCATCAAGCGGCCGGTCTTGAATTTCACCGTCTTCCGGGCCGGAATCACGACCTGCTCGAGCGTCTTGGGGTTCTGCGCTCGGCGTTCGGCCCGCTCGCGAATCTCGAAGACGCCGAAGTCACGGAATTCGAGCCGATGCCCTCGACCCAGTTCTTCGATCACTTCATCGAGAAAGGCTTGGATCGTCCGCTTCACCTCAGCTCGAGGCTGATTGGTCTCCGCCGCGATTCGCTCGACGATCTCTCTCTTGGTCGTTGTTTTTCCGCTGGTGATCGGGGGATTCATCGGCATTTCTTCAGGCGCTCCGCTGGAGGTTTTCAACGTGTGGGCCTACCGGCACTTCCTCTCCCGGAACCCGATTCCACAAGGCCCGAGTATCGAAGTCAGACCCCCCTTTTGTCAAGGGGATTGTTCAGCCAACTTCAACATAGACAAGGACTTAGAGATATCCCCCGAGTCCGAGGAGCGCGAGGATCGCCAGCCCCGGCTTGGGTCGAGTCATTATCTCAAGGCGGTTTGAGGCGATTCA
>CALFOM010000027.1 GCA_937919685.1 uncultured Phycisphaera sp. | reverse complement strand
CCGATGAGTCGGAAAACAGATACAGGAGTCCGGCGATCGCGAGCGCGAGCGCCGGGAACAGAAGTCGCCGAGCCCACCATTCCTGAGTCTTCGAGTGAGAGGAGATCACGTTCCGAGTGTACGCGACCCCGCCATTGTGCGAATGTTCATCGGTCCGGAGCCCAAGATCTTGATGATGCCTCGATCGCCAATTTCTCCGACTCGGCGGATGCTCGAAAGCCGTACACGTCCGGCGATCCCCGGCCCGGTCTGCGGAGATGACCTGCGCCGGGGTTCTCTGAGATGGAATCCAGACCTGCCAGGAATGATCCGGGCGTGCCGCGGGTGCAACTTCGCGTGCACCGGCTCGATCTCCCGATCGATCTATAGGGGCCGCGACGAGCGGTGCGAATCGCGTCCTCCATTGCCCTTCTCGCCGCCGTGCTCGCGGTCGCGACGAGCATGATCAACACCGCGATTCCCACGGGTTCCGGGCTCTTCACCTCGGAGGTCGGGGGCCAGATCGCGTTCGGCCTGTTTGCAGGAGGCATCATCCGGGTGCTGGTCCCAAGTGCGATCGCCATCTCGCTCACCGCCTTCTGGACCATCCTTCTTGTCGCCGGCGTCATTTTCGAGGGATGGTTGCTCCTCTTGATGGGGAACGACATGTCCGTGCACTTTCCCACACCCCCATTGCCCACCTTGATGGAGGTTGTGGATCTCGTCGCACTCAAGATCCTCCCGGCGGCAGGTGCGTTCTTCGTCGCGGCCGTCGCGATGGGCAGCGCGTGGCGAGGTGCTCGAACCGCCTTGAACCGACGCACCGTGGGAGTTTCATGAATAGCAACGACTCGACTCACGGTACGACCGAGCCTTCGACGCCAGGCGACCAGACCAACGCCGGAGGAACCCCGCGTCTCATCGGAACCCGCGCGTGTCTCCGCTGCCATCACGAACTCGCAGGCCAGCCGATCAATCGGGTCGAACCAGAGGGGTTGCTCGTCGTCCGATGCACGGAATGCGGGCAGGCAAAGCCCGATCCTCGAGTATCCGGTTCTCGGCCGCTGGGGGGCACGCATCGGGAGCAGTCTGCTCCTTCTCCACATTCTCTTTGCCCTCGGCATCGTGGCCGCCACCGGCGCCGCGTGCTTCGGCGTCGCCGCAGGGATTACCCAGACGCCCTACAGAAATCTCCGAACTTTCATCACCTCGAAGTGGGAGACGTTTGGAGCTGGCAGGTCAGACGGGACAGACGGGACAGACGGGACAGACGGGACATGGAACCTCTACACCGTCGACCTCGCCTGGTGGAATGATGCGGGGCCCGGAATTCTCGTCGAGTACCAGGCCCAACATGGGCTGGGCATCGCATCCCTCTCGATGGTGGAAATGGGAGGATTCGTCCTGCTTGGCACCGCGATCGGCGTTCTTTGGGCGGGGGGTTATTCGCCGGCGTTCGCTGGTCGCGACTCTGGATTCCGCCGGTCAAGCTCTATTTTGTATTGCTCGGAATCGCGATCTCGGCAACCTCCCTCGGCAACGCACCGAAGGTGAGCATCTACGATGTCGCCGAAGGGGTGCGGTTCCGCTATCTGATCCCGATCGCGTTGTTCGCCGGGCTGGTGGGACTGGAGATTGGCGTGATGGCCGGCCGCCCCGTCCTCCGGGTGATCGCCCGACTGCTCCTTCCGCCGAACCGCCAAGGCGACGTCAATTTTCTCTGGAGAGTCGACAAGAAACGATGACTCCGGTTCGGGTGAGCGGCTGCCCGCCCCGATACACTTCTCGACCCCATGCCACTTCTCACCCTCGCCGGAATCCGACATGAATTCTCAACCCGCGTCGTCCTCGACGGGGCGACGCTGGGCGTGGAACCCGGAGAGAAGATCGGGCTGGTGGGACGAAATGGTGCCGGCAAGAGCACGCTCCTCAGAGTGATCTCCGGCGAACTCATACCCGACCATGGATCGATGCAACTCGCCCGCGGCATCCGGGTCGGCCATCTTTCCCAGCATCCCGAATTTGTTCCTGGCGACACCCTTCGACAGGCTGCCGCCCGCGCCTTCGATCGACTCAACGCGGCACAAGCGGAGCTCGAGAAGATCTATGAAGACATGGCCTCTGCAGAGGGTGATGAACTCGAGCGGTTGATGGCGAAGCAGGCGGAACTCGACACTCGACTCGAACAACTCGGAGGCTACGCCGTTGATCACCACATCGACGCGACGCTTCACGGCCTGGGTCTTGAGGACGATCGATTCGATCAACCCGTCGACACCCTCTCCGGAGGGCAACGGGCGAGACTCGGACTCGCACGACTCCTTCTGGAATCACCCGACCTCCTGCTCCTCGACGAACCGACGAATCACCTTGACATCCTCGGTCGCAGATGGCTCGAGACCTTTCTCGCCGAAGAGTTCAAGGGCGCCGTGATGCTGGTCAGCCATGATCGCTGGCTGCTCGATCGCGTCGTGAACCGCATCGTCGAAGTCGAAGCCGGTCAGGTCCGCGAGTATCCGGGGAACTACAAGGCCTTCATTGAGCAAAGGCGTGAACGCAAGCTTGTGGAAGGCCGAATCCATTCGAAGCAACTCGACAAGATTCGCTCCGAAGAGGCCTACATTCGGAAGTACAAGGGCGGCCAGCGAGCGAAGCAGGCCCGAGGACGCGAAGCACGACTCGACCGATTCAAGGAGACCGAACTCTCCGAACGCCCGATCGAACTCGATGTGATGTCACTCAATCTCCCGAAGCCTCCCAGAGCGGGAGACGT
>CALFOM010000026.1 GCA_937919685.1 uncultured Phycisphaera sp. | reverse complement strand
AACTCGGTGGTCTTTCCGATCTGCCAGTCGAGGTTCGCGCTGCTCGGATAGTCCGGCGCGAAGTTTGAGGCCCGAACAAACCGGGCGCTGAAGAGGTCGATGTCGCCGAAGTAGTCCTGCGAGTCGGCGGCGACGCCGGCGGGCACGACGGCCATCGAAGGCCGAAGCCAGGGCCAGTCGCCACGCTGGGTGAACTCATCACCGCCACGCAACCAGGTGTTCGGAAAGGCGCCGTTGAGCACGGCGAACGTCGCCGGCGTCTTGATCCCGAACTCTTCGAACGTGCCGAAGTCCGACTGCCCGACCTTCGACCGGATTGCGGACATCGCCGCTTCGGCAATCACCGGACCGAGGACGTCGTCCTGGGCGCGACGCTGCTGAACGATGCCCGCCGGAAAAACCGCCGAGATCGAGATGATCCCCACGCCGAGGATGAAGATCGCGAGCAGCAGTTCGATCAGGGAGAAACCGCGTGACCCGCGGCGCCGCCTGGACGAGCCGGTCGCGCTCAAGGTCGTGATGGAGGTTGTGATGGTCATGGCATTCAAGATGTTCATGGATTCACGGTCTCCGCGACGCCGGTGTATCGATTGAAGAAGATCGGGATGCCGAAGTCGTCGACCCAGTCGGTGATACGACTGTTTCGGATCTCTTCGCCATTCTCGCCGGTCCAGTTGGCATCGCCACGCGCCCGACGCAGTTCCGCATCGTCGTAGACGGCCAGCCACTGCACCGGATGAACATCGCACTCGTCGCCGACCGCGTCATACGCGACGTACTGGAGGATGCCGCCGTAGCCAGAGGCATTGATGATTTCGGGCACGTTATTGCGATCCGAATCGAGGTATGGCCAGACCACCGCGCCCGAGCCGCCAGCGCCCTGAACATTGCGAGTGATCAACGTTCCATCGGGTCCGAAGATCACCGCGATCTGTCGGCCGATCTCCTGCGTGAAGATATTGCCGTTGATTGCCCGCCAGTCGCCACCCGGCTGAGTGACCCACAAATCATCCTGCGGCACACCGTTGGAACCACCTCCGACATAGGCCGTGTTCAAAGGTCCGGCGATCTTGATCCCCCGCGGAAGGGCGACCGCTGGAAGGCCGGGTACCGGAACGTAGCGTTCGTCGTACCACTGGTTGCCCGAGTATCGAGTCGAAATCTGTCCGGTCGACTCGGCCAGCACCAGCTCAACGGTCTCGCCTTCCGAGACCTTGTTCGGATCCACGTTCACCACGAAGGTAAGCATGACCGTCTTGTTATTCATAATGGCGTACGCTCGCGCCATGCCAAGGGCCGCGATCAACTGATTGGAACCGGAACTGAGTCGCGCCCCTTGGCTCACCTGTCGCACGCTGATTCCGGTCAGCACGGCGAGCAGGATCAGGATGCCCATGACCACCAGCAATTCAATGATCGTGAATCCGATCCGGATCGAAGCGTGGTCAGTAGCAGCCCGGGAATGTCGGTGCAGGTGGCGAGCCGGATGCATCATTGGTTCTCCGGGCTGTAGGAGTAGATGTTGTCGATCGTCCTTTCGAATCGGACCGAACTTCCTCCGGAACAGTCGAGGCATCCGATGTCGCCGTCGGGCCCCGAACTCACAAAGAGCGGTTGGCCATTACGACAGACCCCAAGCTTGGTCTCCATCGAAGTTCGGATCGTGCCATCCGAATCGATTTCAAGGCTGCCCAAATCCGAGTCTCGCCAGTTCCGACCGGGCATCACCACCGCAATCGCGGCGCCCCAGGGATCGACCAGCGTGGTGAGATCCTGATTGTTCGGGAGGGGCAGCCCATTGGCCAGTCTGACCGGAATAAAGAGCGAGGGATCAAGCTTCGCGATGACCTCTTCGGCGGATTCTGTTCGCGAGAGAAGCTGAAAGAGCCGGACGATCGACTTCTCCCACCCGTGGCTGTCTGAGTTCGATCCGCAGTTGCACGCCTCACCGGCGCCGTTGACGCTGTAGTACCCCTCGAGCCCGTTGATACCGAAGTCGACGACATAGGGGATGTCATATGCCCCGCGAACCCCCTGCTCACTCCGGTCCTGATACGTCAGCGGCCGCCCAATGACCTGCTCGTATTCCTGAACCGCGGTATTCAGATTGGCGAAGGCGGCTTCCAACTGACGGGCTTCGTTGGCTTGGATCAGCAGCGTGCTCACCGCCAGTACCAGCGAGATCAGCGTAATGATCACGCCGACCACCACGACGAGTTCGATCAGACTGAAGCCGCCGCGACGACGCGGGCCGCCACGATGAAGATTCTGGGTCTTCGTTTGGTTCACGGACCGACCTCCTGAATGTTGTCTCGGTTCAATTCATCGACGTCATACCGACGGACGTCGTCGACGCGACGATTCGCCCCGGCGCTCAGCAGCCCGAACTCGGCACTCTTGAGTTGTGGAGTCGTCGAGCGATCGCCGTCGGCATCCTCAACGCCGTTCGACTCCAGCCCCTCTTCGAAGGTCCAAGGCCGCATCGCAAAGACGTCGCCGATGTCGAACGAGGGATTGTCCGCCCGAGGATCACCACCGTAGTACGGCCGGCGGTAGTAGCGGATCGGCGTGCCCCAGTAGTCGAGGATTACCTTCGGACGATTCACGTAGTCGTCGTCCTCGGGACGGGCAATCGAACCGTCGGGGCGAAGGCCGCCGATGCTGTTGGCGTCCTTCACTTCGAGATATGGACCGTAGATCCGCCCCTTGATCCGCACGCTGTTGTCGTTGATGTTCGGCGGGAAGGATGTTCCGTCGTTCACGAACCCCCCTGGATTGCGTGCGGCGAAACTGCCGGTGAACCCTTCGAATCCGCGCCGCGGATTGAAGACCGAGCCCCATGCCCCGTCGAGGCCTGGTGAACGGAATCCCAGGGTCGGCGACTCGATGTTGCCCGGGGAGATGTCGGGAAACGGATCGGAATCCGAAGTGACGATGCCGTAGCCGTCACCACTCCGATTGCCATATCCGAGCAGATACTCGGCAGGAGTCGTGAGAGAGAACCACCTCTGGTAATCGGAGACCTCCGAACTCGAAGGTGTCCCGTCCCACCCGGGCGGGGTGATCGCATCCCGGGACCAGCCGGGCTGATCGTTGGGCGTGCCGCCGCCACCAAACGCATTGGCGTCGCCGAGCACCGGTGGAACGTATCCGTGATCACCCTTGAATTGCGCAAGCCCGGCGA
>CALFOM010000025.1 GCA_937919685.1 uncultured Phycisphaera sp. | reverse complement strand
GATCGCCGCTGCGAAAGTGTCATGAGGAGTGATGGCGTTCTCTCATGGCGCTTCGAGTCTGGCGAGTCGCTGGTGAGGCTCGGGTCGGTTTTCGACTCTTGCTCCGCCGGCAGCTCGGCCTCATCAGATTGTGTAGTTTTCGGGCCACCATTCGGGGCGGGTGAGTTGAAAATCACTTCGGAGCACGGACTCCACGGATGCAAGTGAGTCCATCACCCAACCTTGAATCTTGGCCGTGGCCTGACCGCAGCAGAACACTCGCTTGTCTGGAAATGGCGTTCTTCCTTCACGCGCGAGCGTCGCGTATCTCGCACCGGGCTTCCACACATTCCAGCCGAACCCGTCGTAACCGCCGGCGAAATTTCGATACAGCAATTCGGTCGGTGCGGTGACTGGCGCCCCATGGAGTTGCGTTAACTGAGCCGCTATCTCCGAGCCCACGAGACTTTCCCCGGTGATGCGATGGCCCGGATGCGATTTGAGGAGCGGCGCCCAGAATCCCTCGGCGGCGCTCCCGGAGGCGTAGGGCGACAACGTGAGTCCGCGGCCCGACGGATCGTTGAGATAAAAGCACTGCTGCATCGAGAGATCGGTGATGGATCGGCCGGTCGAGATGCCCAGTTTTCTCCACCACTGAGTCGGGAAGCTCGCGTATACCTTGGTGGCCGGCACGCCAAGGAGGCTGTCCCTCAACGTCGTCATGCGATTCGGTCCGGCCAGCGGACTTCGGGGGTCGAGCTGGCCATAGGCGGAGTCGGGAATGGTCACGATGGCGTTCTTGGCGAGAATCTCGGTTGTCGGCCCGTTCGGCTGCTCCAAGACGATCCTCACGAGATCATCTTCCAGTCGGAGATCGGAGAATGTCATGCCCATCGTGAATTCGACGCCGGCCTTGATGGCCTGCGCTGCGAGTATTTTTGGAACGAGGTCGTAGCCACCTCGCACGTGCTTGTAGCTCTTGATGTATAGATCGAGCGCCGCTTCCTCAAGAAACTGACAGCTATTCAGATTCGGATGCCCGTAACCACACGTGTCGTCGAGAAATCGAAACGCTTCGCTGTCAATGACCTGCGTGAGGGCGTATTCGTAGGGAAGATCGATCAGTCGGCTTCCCTGAAAGGAGAGCGTGTCCCTCGCCTTGCTAAAGGAATTCAGGGTCCACTCCGTGCGCCCCGTCAGAGTCTTCAAGACATGATCGAAGATCTCTCGTGGCGTTTCACCTTCGAATTCACTTGACGGTCGATATCCGAATTCCGGCGAGCAGGTCAAGTCCTTGGCGCGGGTTCTGATTCCTCGGAGGTAGTAGGAATCATCAGGCTCGGTCGCGGGATACGGATCAAGCATCAAGCCGAGTTCGCTGGTCAGATTGAGAAGGGGAGTCTGGTTGTTCGCGATCCGCATGCCGCCGAGTTCGGCAACCTGCTCGGTCATGCCGGTGGGTGTAACCGACCAGAGCCGTCCGCCGATGCGGTCGTTGCGTTCGAATACCCCGATGGAGAGATCGGGGTTCGCGGCCGCCAGTCGCCATGCCGCATAGCAACCGGAGACCCCGGCGCCGATGATCGCGACGTCTAGGGTGCGAGTCCGCGCCGATGGTCTCGAGGCACCGAGAGATCGAATTCCCGTCGCCGTTGCGATCGACGGAGCTGCGGCGGCCGTAGCGAAGCTGGCGAGGAGCGTGCGGCGGCTGATTTTCGGCATGACGGAGGGTAACACCGACGTTGAGTTCCTGCGGCCGAATCTCTTGAGAGGAGCGGAGTCGAGCGGCGGTCAACGGCACAGACGACCGTTTCTCAACCGTTTCTCGCATTCGGAGGGTTCTTTGCAGGATCCCTTGGAGAGGTCTCCTTAGACTGTGAGGATGACTCCACTTGCCAGTATTGTTCTCGTCACTTTGCTCGGCTCGACTCACGGAGGTCCCCCTGTTCCGGCCATCGAGGTCATCGAGACGTTGTCCGGACCGATTGGCAGCGAAGTGGTGATCTCCGGGACCGGATTCGGCGCCAGCGTCGACGAGAATCGAATCTCTTTTGGAGGCGTCGATGCAACGATTGTCTCCGCTTCCGAGACCCGACTCGTCGTGACCGTTCCGGTCGCGGCTCGGTTTTCGCGGATCACGGTGATGTCAAACGGATTGATGGCCCGATCGTCGGATCGATTCAACATCACCTTCGACGCGACTGAACCTCTCGACGGCTCGCACCTCGACGACGTCGTGGTAAGCCCATACTTTGGGAGTGGCGTGATCACCCTCGCCGTCGGCGATCTAGACGATGATGGAAAGCCAGAGATCGTCACTGTTCAAGGCTACGGTGACGTCCACGTTCACACCGTTTCCTTCGACGACCTGGGGCGGATTTCATTCGTCCGGAGTGCGACCTTCAACCTTGGTATCGGCCTCTGGTCGGAGCCGCACAAAGTCGTGCTGGGCGATCTGAATGGGGACGGTCGACTGGACATCGTCGCGTCTGAATACGGCGACTCCACGGATGATTTTGATTCGCACACCTGCATCTTCATCAATCGCGGTTCGACCGGTGATTTTGATTTCGAGCCACCCATCATCATTTCCGGCGACGGGTACGAAGGCTATGCCCAACTGGAGGACATTAATGGTGACGGTCGGCTCGATATCGTCACCTCACGAAGCAGTTGGAACCAGATGGGTGTCTACCTGAACAGCACGCAAGGCGATGACGTGTCCTTCGCCCCCAAAGTGATTCTCGATGCGTTGGTCGATATCCGCCCCGACTTCGCCGATCTCAACGGCGACGGTCTCGTGGACGTGGTGTCTTCGGGTGACAACCGCGACGTTCATGTTTATCTGAATACCAGCACGGGGAATGATCTAAGCCTCGAACTGGCGTTGAGCCTCCTTGCCGGTGGCGTCGAGGATCCGCAATACACGTATGACTGGGCGACTGGAACGCCGCGGCTGGCGGACATCGATGGCGATGGGTTGCTCGACATCATCACTCGTGGCGGTGTCTTCGGTGGCTCACCAAACGGACTCTCGGTGATGCGGAACACCAGTACGGCGTCCGAACTGAGTTTCGAATACGAATTTGAAGACTACTACGAGTACAAACAGAACGCGGTCGCGCCCATCCACGTCGAGATCTCCGACCTCGACGGCGATGGGAAACCCGACATCGTCACGAGCGATTGGCGAGCCGGTTTGTCGATCTGGATGAATGACAGCGAGCCGGGAACCATCGCGCTGCAGGATCAGTTGATCGTTGCTGCCGGAAACTTTCCGTATCCCCTCGTTCTCTGCGACCTCAACGAGGATGTGACGCCGGAGTTGATCGTCGGCAACTATCACGCCGAAGGCATGCGGATCATTCAGAATTTCATTCCGGTCGACGACTGTCAGCTCGCGGGTGATTTCGATGAGAACGACGCGGTGGACGGTGCGGACCTCGGCGCCCTGCTCGGCGGCTGGGGTCCGGTGACCACCAAGGCTGGGAACGCGCTTTACGATCTGAACGTGGATGGAATGGTTGGCGGCGCAGACATCGGCCTGCTTCTTTCCGACTGGGGTGGCTGTCCGTAGGGCGTTCGACGTTCAATCGATCGATTGACGTGGGCCTTCGGCGATTTCGGCGACCACGATCTAGGGTTCAATACGGTCAGAGAGGTGCTGTTCGCCACGGGCGTTGGCGAGTTCGACCTGCTTCTGTCGCTCTGCGAAGCGTGCCTTCTGTTCGTCGGAAGTGCGGTCATGGCATTTCGGACAACTCACGCCTTCTCGGTACAGATCCGAGCGAGTATCGGATTCCTGGATGGGATGCCGACACGCGCGGCAGAGGGCGTACTCGCCGACCTTCAGCCCGTGGCCGACGGACACTCGTTCATCAAAGACAAAGCATTGGCCGCTCCACAGGCTCTCGTCCTCGGGAACCCGTTCGAGGTACTTGAGGATGCCACCTTCAAGGTGATAGACCTCCTTCACCCCGGACTGCTTGAGCAGCGCCGTCGATTTCTCGCAACGAATGCCACCGGTGCAGAACATCGCGACCCGCGGTTGCCGGGCTGGGTCGATCTGCGCCTCAAGCCAATTTGGCAATTCGCCGAATGAACGAATCTCAGGATTGACCGCATTCTGGAACGAACCGATCTCGATTTCGTAATCGTTTCTCGTATCGATCACGATGACATCCGGATCGCTGATTAACGCGTTCCAGTCCTCGGGTTTGACGTAGGTGCCTGTCAGGTGCGCCGGGTCGATTCCCTCGACCCCCATGGTGACGATTTCTCGTTTGAGCCGGACCCTCATCTTTCGGAATGGCTGGCGGGTTGCCGTGGATTCTTTCCACGTGAGGTCGGCAAGGCGAGGATCCTGCTGGAGATGTTCGAAGACCGCCATGACTCCCGCTCGGGTGCCCGAGATGGTGGCATTGATGCCTTCCGGGGCGAGAAGGATGATCCCTCGGACATCATGCGCCGCGCAACACGCTTCGATCGGCCCTTGCAAGGAGGCGTGATCCTCAAACGTGGTGAATCGATAGAAGGTGGCGACAAGCATGCTGGTAGATTTCGGAACGAACGACCCGCGTTCTAGGCCACGCCGGTGACTTTGGACGGTCCCGCCAGCATCTCGAAGTCGGTTGCGGTGATGTTCGCGAACGCCGGGTTGCTCCCAAGCGAGGAATAGAGCTCGGACTGCTGGTAGTCAAGCATCGCCTGCTTGTCCTTCCAGAGGTAGACGCCGCCGTAGGTGTTCGTTTCCTCGTTGGCGAGCCACTTCTTGGAGACCAGGCCGGGAACGGCGGCGAATGCCGCGGCGACTTCGCCACAGACGCCTTCGTACTGGGCGCGGGTGATGCCGTTCAGATTGAAGTTGATGATGAGAATGTGCATGGCTCGATGGTACATCGTTTCACGAGCTTGATTGGACTTTTCGGTCTCGCGGCTTCACTCGAAGGTACCGGGCATCGACTCCTCGACTACGGACCCGCGAAGCCTTGCGGTTCCTCGTAGGTTCCAAACGCAGGGCGGAAGGCCGGAATCATGACTCGACGAAATCTTGGAAGGGATCCGGTCCCCGGTCAGTGTTCTCCGGAATCGGTCGAAGAGAGGACTGCGCGTATCGGTCCGACAGGCCCGCGCCCTGATCAGCCGCAGGTTCAGGTATCGACCGTCTGAGTCGCGTTCGCTCAAAGCCCTCGCCGATGAACTGGGACAGAGGTGGTCTTCTACAAGCGCGAAGGGTCGCGATTCGGAATCTTGATTTTCAAGGCGCTCGGTGGCGCCTACGAGGTGAAGTGCCTGCTCCGCGGCCTCTTCCAGGCCGCAACCTGGAGCCCCGTCTCGCTCGAGGACCTCGAACCGAACCGCGACCCGGATCTGGCGGCGGGCGTCACCATGGTGAACGCGACCGGGGGAAAGCACGGCCACTCGGTGGCGTCGCGTGCGCCTCGGTTCGGCTCCGGTGGCGCGCTGGCATGAGGAGGTGAGCCTCGGCCGACCGAGGCGGTCGAATCGCTGATCGCTTGGTGATGAGAAAACCGCAGGTCGCTCGAGGCGACCTGCGGTTCTTGATTCTGTGAGAACCTCGGTGAGACCGATGGGCCTCTTCAGCGGGACCAGGCGGCCAGCATCAGGCCGAGATCCGCACCGCCGACGGTGTTGTCTCCATTCAGGTCGCCGGGGCCGGGCTGTCCCCATCCCGCGAGCAGGAGTCCGAGGTCGGCGCCGTTCACGGCGTTGTCGCCGTTGAGGTCGGCGGGCTCGATGAAGACGCAGTCGCAGGATTCGTCCACGCATCCACTCACGACGGTGACCGTGCCCGCGCCGGCGATTTTCATGATCGGCGGAAGATTTTTGCGGAGGCCCGAGTGTTTGCAGAGCACTACTCGTTGGCTTTGTAGAAGGTGTTGGTTTGCTCCCAGAGTCGTTCCAGGCGATCAATCCGAGGATGAATCGTCGAGCCGAGTTCCTCTGCGACTTGGAGTACGAGGAGTTCCGCGGCGAGAACTGCGGGCAGTGAACTGTCGAACGGGCCGACGGCGGGGATGTTGAGTTCGCACCAGCTTTCGGCAATCGCCGCAAGTGGTGAGAGCGGGCTGTCGGTGATCGCCACGACGTTGACGCCGAGGCCGAGTAGCGATTGCGCTGCGAGTATGCAGCTTCGTCGGTAGCGTGCGAAATCGAAAACGACCGCGGCGTCACGATCGGTGGCGCCGCTGAGGTCACGGCCGAAGTTGTGCTGGTCGACGAGATGTACGCCGTTGCGGATCATGGACAGCCCGCTGAGCAGGACGTACGCGCCCGCGCGGGATGTTTCGCCGGACAGGATCCAGATGTGCTCGGCTCCGATAAGCGGCTTGGCGAGCCGCACGAGACTGGCGTGGTCGAGGGTTGCGAGCGTCTGGTTGATCGCCTGCTCGATGTCCTGACTCACGTGGGTGTGGGGTTCATGCGGACGGCGGATCCGTTGGCTTGGGGTTGCAAGTTTGTCCGAAACACCTTGCCTGACCCATTCTTGTAGATCGGTGTAGCCGTCGAAGCCAAGTTTGGTTGCGAACCGAACGATGGACGGGCGACTGGTGTTCGCTCGGACAGCGAGGTCCGATACGGTTCCAAAGGCCAGGAGGGTGCGGTCGTCGAGGACGGTCTGGGCGATTCGTCTTTCGGTCGGTGTGAGACGGGCGCCGACGGCCGCGATGCGTTTCTCGATCGACAAAATCGAGCTCCTTTTTGGTCAACCTGTTTCATTCGGACACCTACAGCGTACAATTTGTTACAGGCGTTGCCAACGATCAATCCGCCTCTCTCTACTTGGAGCACAAGGTGACTGAGAAACAGACGTACACCCCCACCGATCGCGAGCGGTCCTTCCTTGAGACCGTTGAGGACACACGCCACGAGCGTGAGATCGTCAACGGTCTGGCACCCTTCTTCAACGAGCGTGTGCCGGAGGACATGTTGTCTTTCTACAGCAAGGACGAGGTGGTAAGCCTGCGGGTGCTCAAGGGGACGGATCGCGACGTCGAGCAACGAATGCCGGTGAAAATCACGCGGCACTATTTTGAACTGGCCCGCAACAGCAAGGCGATCCAACGCATCGTGAAGCCCAGCGCGGACGAGACCACTGACATGGCGGGATCTGAAGACCCGGGCAATCAGATGGACTACAGCCCAGTGGAAGGGCTGCTGCACAAGTATGAGATGGGACTGATGTATGTGGTGTCCACGTGCTCCGCGCACTGCCGGTTCTGCTACCGCGAGGAGTTGATCGCGAGGAAAGAAGTCGAGCGACACGACGGTACGGTGGCGAAGAAGGGCTTGGCGAAGATCCCCGAGATCATGTCCTACATCCGTGCACACAACGAGCTGGTCAAGGCCAACGGCGGTATTCACCCGGAGACCGGGCGAGAGAAGCTGCGGGAGATCCTGCTCTCCGGTGGCGATCCGATGGTCCTGAACAATTCCAAGATCGCGGCATGGCTCTCGTCGCTGGCCGAGTCGGGCGTCGAGTCGATCCGCATTGGAACCAAGGAGATGGCCTTCTACCCCCAGCGGTTCGACGACGCGTTTCTTTCGATGCTCGACCGGTTTCACGAGACCTATCCACAGGTCGCGTTGCACTTCATGCTCCACTTCGAGCACCCGGACGAGATTCTCGCCAAGCACGAGGACGGCAATTACATCCAGGACGCGCAAGGCTTCTATCAATGGGTGCCGGAAACCGGAGAGGCCATGCGGAACCTCGTGTCGCGCGGTTGGGTCAGTGTTCAAAACCAGACGCCGATCATCAAGGACATCAACGACGACGTGCAGGCGCTGCGCACGCTCCAGCGCGAATTCAAGCGTGCGGGCGGTGAGAACCACTACTTCTTCTGCGGGCGAGACATCGTTGCCTACAAGGCTTTCAACGTGCCGATCGAGACGGCGTGGATGAAGCTCAACGAATCGCAGCGGGGGCTGTCCGGCATCGAGAGCCATGCTCGGCTGTCGATCACCCACTACAAGGGCAAGACCGAGGTCAACGCGGTGACCAACGAGCCGATTCCGGGGCTGGCCGGGAGCGAGAACGGTGTGGTCATCTTCAAGCTCCTGCGCAACGCGCATAGCGCGCCGGACCGGGGAAAGGTGTGCATCGTTGGTCGCAATCCCGATGCGGTCTGGTTCGATGACTACGAAGACCGCGTGCTCTTCGATGAGGCGGGTCTCTTCGATTACAAACGCCTCGCCGAATCCGGCGAGGCGCCGGTGAACATCGCGAGTTCCATTCCACGGAAAGATGGATGCGGATGATCGATAAACGGGTGCCTAGCGCAGCCGAGGCGGTCGCGGACATTGCTGACGGTTCCAGCATTATGGTCGGTGGCTTCGGCGAGGCCGGTAGTCCCATCGAATTGATTCATGCGCTGATCGACCAGGGCGCCTCTGATCTGACCATCATTAGCAACAACGCCGGAAGCGGGGAAGTCGGGCTCGCGGCGCTGTTCAAGGAGCGCCGGGTGTCGAAGGTGATCTGCTCGTTCCCGAAGACGCTTAATTCGACCGTCTTCCCCGAGTTGTACCGCGAGGGCTTCACCGAACTCGAGCTGGTACCTCAGGGCACGCTTGCCGAGCGCATCCGCGCAGGAGGCGCCGGCGTACCCGCGTTCTACACCCCAACGGCGGTGGGAACCCCATTGGCGAAGGGTAAGGAGCTCCGGGTGTTGAACGGGCGGGAATACCTGCTCGAATTCGGTTTGAGAGCGGACTACGCGCTCATCAAGGGGCTCATCGCCGACACCCACGGCAACGTGCTGTACAACAAGACAGCGCGGAACTTCGCTCCCATCATGGCAACCGCCGCGGACGTGACGATCGTGCAGGTTGCCCAGGTGGCCGAGCCGGGCGCCATCGACCCGGAAACAGTGGTCACACCTGGGATCTTCGTTGATCGTGTGGTGGAAGTCGCTAAACCCGCGCATGAGTCCGAGCTGATCGCAGCGGGAGTCTGTTACCCATGAAAAAGCAGACAGAAACCATCGGTTGGACCCGCGAAGGGATGGCCCAACGGCTCGCTCAGGACATTCCCAACGGGTCGTACGTCAATCTTGGTATCGGTATCCCCGAACTTGTCGCTCGGTTCGTGCCCGAGGGGCGGATGTTCATTTACCACACTGAAAACGGGTTGTTGGGCATGGGGCCGTCTCCGGCGGAGGGTGCCGGCGATCCCGAACTCATCAACGCGGGAAAGCGCCATGTCACGGCGAACCTCGGCGCGGCGTACTTCCATCATGCCGACAGTTTCGCGATGATTCGCGGTGGGCATCTCGACCTAAGCGTGCTTGGCGCCATGCAGATCGCCCAGAATGGAGACCTCGCGAACTGGTCGACCGGAAAAGCCGATGCGATCCCCGCGGTCGGCGGTGCGATGGACCTCGTCGCCGGCGTCAAGCAGGTCTTCGTGATCACCCAGCACTGCACGAAGGCTGGTGAACCGAAACTCGTTGAAGCATGCTCGTATCCGCTCACCGGGCAGGGCGTCGTTGATCGTATCTACAGCAATTTGGCGGTGATCGATATCACACCCGACGGGTTCCGCGTTGTCTCGCTGTGTCCTGGCGTC
This sequence comes from uncultured Phycisphaera sp., assembly GCA_937919685.1. Classification (GTDB taxonomy): domain Bacteria; phylum Planctomycetota; class Phycisphaerae; order Phycisphaerales; family SM1A02; genus UBA12014. Next base: position 6,746 of record CALFOM010000025.1, on the reverse strand, counting down.
GATTTCGAAACCGTTCAAGAACGTACCGGCGCACCGCTGTTGCCGGCACACGAGTAGGAATCGGCGAAATCACATGACCTCGCAATCCAACCCCAATACCAGTCACTCTCACAGCGCGGCACTCTTCGAGCGTGCCCAGCGCGTGTTGCCAGGAGGCGTGAGCCGCAACACGGTATTACGGCAGCCGCATCCAGCCTATGCGGCCTTTGGCAAGGGTTGCCGCCTGACCGATCTGGAAGGCGTCTCGCGCATAGATTTTTCGAACAACATGGCGTCGCTCATCCACGGGCACGCCTATCCCCCAATCGTCCAGGCCGTCACGCAACAACTCGAGCGCGGAACGGCGTACATGATGGGCACCGAATGCGAGGTCACCTACGCCGAGCACATCTGCTCGCGGAACCCCGGATTCGACAAGGTGCGCTTCATGAACTCGGGCACCGAGGCGATCATGGTCGCGATCAAAGCATCGCGTGCCTTCACCGGACGCCCGCGGGTTGCAAAGGTCGAAGGCGCCTACCACGGCGGGTACGACTACGCCGAAGTCAGCCAAACACCCAAACCCGAGGCTTGGGGCAGCATCGACCACCCAAACAGCGTGCCCCTTGCCCATGGCACACCAGCCTCGGCACTCGACGAGGTGGTGGTCATTCCGTTCAACGACGTCGACCGGGCGCTGACAATTCTCAATGAACACGCCGAGAATATTGCCTGCGTGGTGCTTGATCTGATGCCGCACCGTGTCGGTCTTAATCCGGTCGAACCAGAATTCCTCGATGCAATCCGTTCATGGGCCAGCAAGAACGGTTCACTGCTCGTACTCGACGAGGTCATCACGTTCCGATCAACCCATGGCGGGCTGCAGATGAAGTACGGGATCGAGGCCGATCTCACCGCGATGGGCAAGATGATCGGTGGCGGGTTCCCCGTCGGCGCGGTTGCCGGGCGGGCCGAGGTCATGGATGTCATGAACCCGAACGGCGAGAAGTACCTGTTCCCGAACTCAGGTACGTTTTCGGCCAACCCGATCAGCATGACCGCGGGCCTCGCCGCGATGCAAGACTTTGATGAACCTGCCGTCGATCGCCTGAACCTGCTGGCCGAGCGTGCGATGAAGGGGATCGACGAAGCCGCCCGCGCCGCCGGCGCCCGAGCGTGCGTGACCGGTGGGGGATCAATCCTGCGTGTGCACATGAAGGAGAAGCCGCCGCGTAACTACCGCGAGGCTTTCCTCTCGCCCGAGGAGAGCCTTCGACTCAAGACGCTTCTCGATCACCTCTTCGATGCGGGGTTCGTCATGATCAACACCTGTACCGCGATGCTGTCGACGCCGATGGGTGAAGTGGAGATCGATGCCCTGGTCGCGGCGTGTGGCGAGGGCTTCGAAAAAATCGCCAAAATGCCGTGAATGCCGTGAATGCCGTGATCATGGTTCCATCAACCTCTGGACCCAGGATCACGTCCGCTCGAAGACCGTCGCGAGCCCCTGCCCGACACCAACGCACAACGTGGCGAGGCCGCGATCGACGTCACGACGCTTCATCTCGTGCACGAGCGTGGTGACTACGCGAGCACCGCTGCACCCCAGCGGATGTCCGATGGCGATCGCTCCGCCGTTGACATTGACCCGGTCATGATCGAGCCCGAGTTCGCGGCAGCAGGCGATCGATTGAGCCGCGAACGCCTCGTTGAGTTCGATCAGTCCGATCTCGTCGAGGTCGAGGCCTGCTCGAAGCAGGACCTTGCGCACCGCCGGAACCGGTCCGATGCCCATGTACGCCGATTCGACTCCCGCCGATGCGCTCGCACCGACGTATGCCAGCGGCTTGAGGCCTAATTCCTGCGCTCGCCCGGCTTCCATCAGCAGTAACGCAGCGGCTCCGTCGTTGACGCCGGAAGAGTTTCCCGCGGTGACCGTGCCATCATCACCCTTCGCAAACGCCGGGCGCAGCTTTGCGAGCGATTCCAAGGTGGTCTCCGGGCGGGGGTGTTCATCGGTATCCACCACGATCGGATCGCGCTTGCGCTGCGGGACCTCCACGGGCACGATTTCCTCGGCAAACAGTCCCTTCTCGTGCGCTGCGGCCCATCGCTGTTGGCTTTGGAGTGCGAACAGGTCTTGGTCTTCGCGGCTGATCTGGTAACGACGCGCGACGTTTTCCGCCGTGATTCCCAGTGGGTCGGTGTGTCCCATCTCTTTCATGCGCTTGTGAACGAACCGCCAGCCGATCGACGTGTCGTACAACTCTTGTGCGCGTCCGTACGCCGAATCAGCCTTGCTCATTACATATGGCGCGCGACTCATCGACTCCACGCCGCCGGCGATGAAGATGTCGCCATGGTTTGCTTCGATCATCCGCGAGGCGATGTTGATCGCTTCGAGTCCCGACGCACAGAGCCGGTTGACGGTCGTTCCCGGGACGGTCTCCGGGAACCCGGCAAGCAGTGCCGCCATCCGCGCGACGTTCCGGTTGTCTTCGCCGGCCTGGTTGGCGGCCCCGAAATAGATATCTTCGATCAGCCCTGGGTCGATGCCGGTGCGGTCAATCACCGCGCGGAGGACATGGGCCGCAAGATCGTCAGGACGTACACTCGCAAGCGCCCCTCCATACCGACCGATGGGGGTTCGCAGTGCGGCAATGATGGCTGTTCGGCGCATGGCCTATGGTAAGCCAGACACGCCGAGTGCGCATAGGTGAAATGTGGTGAAAACCACCGCCGGTCTATCGGGGCCGCAGCTCGGACGTTCTACCCCTGCGCCTCGAATGCGGATCGAACGGTGGTGACGAACTGGATCAATCCGCCCGCACGCGAAACTGGAATCCCATCGCTTCGAGCCGCGCCGCATGGGCGCCCTTGTAAGGATCGTTCCCGACCAAGACCTTGCCCATGGTGGTCCAGCCTTCGACCCCGGACTCGAACGAACCGTTCTCGATGAGATCGCCACCGGCCTGCACCGCCCCGACGGTCGTCGCGAGGGTGATCAGCAGAATCATCCCCGCGGTGCGCGGGGTGGAGGGCATGTCCGTGCTTTATGACATGTCGTCGCTCCTCTGACGACATCATCCCACTCGGCATGATCCGAGCGGGGATGCATCGCCGCGATAGGCGGCAGTTGTCCGGATGGTTCGCCGCCGAATCTAGATCGAGAAGAAATGGCCCGCGGAGGTGGTCTCGATAATGGTTTCGTCCACGTTGATCGTGGTCGGCAGCCCGGGCTCGCGCACGATCCGCATCCCGTCGTCCTCGATCACCTGGAGCAGGGGGCGACGGCCAACACCCCGAGGCAGGCGATTCGCCGATCGCTTGGTGATGAGAAAACCGCAGGTCGCTCGAGGCGACCTGCGGTTCTTGATTCTGTGAGAACCTCGGTGAGACCGATGGGCCTCTTCAGCGGGACCAGGCGGCCAGCATCAGGCCGAGATCCGCACCGCCGACGGTGTTGTCTCCATTCAGGTCGCCGGGGCCGGGCTGTCCCCATCCCGCGAGCAGGAGTCCGAGGTCGGCGCCGTTCACGGCGTTGTCGCCGTTGAGGTCGGCGGGCTCGATGAAGACGCAGTCGCAGGATTCGTCCACGCATCCACTCACGACGGTGACCGTGCCCGCGCCGGCGATCTGCGATGAGTCCGGGCCGCCAGGGGCGACGTTTCCACAGATCCGACTGTTGTTGAGCACCACCTCACCCGAGGAGCTGAGTCCAAAGCCGCCGCCCGCGGATTGAGCCGAGTTGCCACTGACTTCACTGTCGAGGAGCGTCACGACACCTTCCGAGATCCAGGCCGCGCCGCCCTGGCCCAACGAGCCGAACCTTGGATGCGCTGCCGTGTTCCCCGAGATCTCGCATCCGATGAAGGTGGGCGAGGCTCCGCCATTCAGGAACATGCCGCCGCCCTGGACGTCGGCGTGGTTTCCACTGATCACGCAGTTCTCGAAGACGGGCGTGCCGTCCCTGAGGAACATGCCCCCGCCATACTCGCCGAAGCCATTGGTGATCACGATGTTCTCGAACCGGGGGTTCGATTGCGGAAGCATCACCATGGACAGGACCACCACGGATCCCTGGCCGTCGAGAATCGTCGCCGGCCGGCCCTTGCCGTCCACGGCACCACGGATGTGGACGGAAGGTCCGTAGAAGAGAATCGTCTCCTCGAGCAGATAGGTCCCCGCCGCGATCTCGATCACGTCACCATTGACCGCGACCGCGGCGGCCGCGGCGGGGTCGGTAAAATCACACGAGCCGTCGAGGCAGACGGTGATTGTTTCGGCGGCCGCGGTCGATGCGAGGCTCATGGCGAGAAGAATCGCACCAGCCGTGGTGAGCGTGAGACGTGAATCCATTTTTTCCTGACTCCATCTGTTGTGTTGGTTGTCGTGTTGGTCTTGGAACGGCTTCGAGAAGCCCTCGCGGGCCACTTTGGGCGACCTATGAGAGTAGCAGTCGTTTTTGGAATGTCACGCGGGCTCTCTGGGAATCTCTGGGATTCGGAACGCCAGCGGTGATATTCCGTCGCAGGTCACCTATCGGCGGTACGAATTCAGGAGAAGTGCACCGATGGTGGATGCGGTTTCGGTTGGGTTCCGGCATTGTTCTCCTCGTGGTGTACTCCAAGATGGGTATGCGTACCGCGGTGTTACCTTGCGTCAAATCGAAACGGACAGATTCGCATCGCCGATGACCTAAATGACCTAGATGACCTAGATGACCTATGTATGAGAGAATCGACCCATGCCTGTTTCAATGACGCTCGACGCCGGGGACTCCGGCGTGCTGGAACTTTTCGCCGAACCGCGGACGCTGCGGACCTGGGAATTCATCCGAATCTCGAAGGCGGCTACGACGATTTCGGATCTCGTGACGGCGACGGGGACGGAGCGTACCGAGGTCCATCGGCAGGTGGATAGTCTGGTCGCGCAGGGACTGCTCCGCGTGCTGCGGGCGCGGAAGCCTCGCCGTGAATTCGGGTATCGCGCCACGTGCGATCAGATCATCGTGTCCTTCGATGACCATGACGAGGAAGTTGTCGCGCGACTCATCGCGACCGGTGACGCGGTCGATCGCGACTACCGGGACTGCGTCGAGCGGCATGCCGATCCCGAGTTCCATTCTCAGGCCGGGTTTCGATTTCGGATGTCGGGCATGTATCAACTTTCGCAAGAGGAACTCGCCGAGCTTCGACGAAGGGTGCTCGCCGTGGTTTCGTTTTTGAACATGCCAAAGAAGGGCGGTCAGGAATCAAAACTCGGGAGCGAAGGAGCCGACGAACCCCAAGGGTGCAACCAAGCGATCAGCATCACGCTCGACCCGCTCGTCGGGGGACTGATTCCATCTCCGACAATCATCACGTCGCCACGTTCGAAGCTCGATCAGTGGGACGGATCCACGGCCGACGCGGCGGGGCTCCCCGGGCTCTCGCCCCGGGAACGCGAGGTGGCGTTGGCGCTGGCAGACGGTCTATCGCGCGCCCAGGTCGCCGATCGACTTCGACTGTCGGTGCACACCATCTCGACGCTGGCCCGTCGGGCGTACCGGAAGCTCGGGGTCGCGAGTCAGGCCGAGCTCACCGCGCGACTGACCGGCCACGATCGCGAGGTTCCTGGCGATTCCTAGTCCGTGCTTCGACGTGCACACGGGGTTCGGAACCGGTCGCATCAGCACCACTGAAAGCCGCACGGCCCAAGCGACCGAAAACGGAAGCATGTCGGCTGGGCGATCGCGAAAAGCGGGGATTTACTTGATGATCTCTTCATTTCGGGCGTCCGGTGGTAGAGTCAATTTCTATGGATGACGATCTCCGACCAGACTACCGTGGGGAGACCCGCTGGAGCCGGCGTGGTTTCCTCAACTCGGCCGCCCTTGCGTCGTTGGTGTTGACGCTGCCTCGGGGGGCGATGGCCGCGATTCAGAGATTGAAGAAGCCAGTCCAGATTGGCGTGATCGCCGATTTGCATCACGATGTGATGCACGATGGCGCCGACCGCCTGGGCGCATTTTTGAAGCGGATGTCCGAGGTGCAGCCGGACGCCATTTTGCAACTGGGCGATTTCGCGTATCCGAGTCCGGAGAATCGTGGCATCATCCGTCAGTTCAATGACGCGCATTCGCGACCGCTGCACGTGATCGGTAATCACGATCTGGATATGGGTCTGACTACAGCGCAGTGCGTCGAAGAGTTCAGGATGCCCGGGCGTTATTACGCCCAGCACATCGAAGGGCTTCAACTTTTAGTTCTGGATGGGAACGATCGCGAGTCACCGAGCTACAAAGGCGGCTATCCGTCATACGTCGGTGCGGAACAGGTGACTTGGTTGAAGGCGCAATTGGCAACCCTTGAGGGGCCAATCATCGTCGCATGCCACCAGCCGCTTGCCGGGCCCTTTGCCGTCGACAATGCGAAAGAGATACAAGAAATTCTCGGGAGTGCGTCAGAGAAGGTGATTCTGGTGATCAATGGGCACTCGCATATCGATGAGGTCGTTCGAGTGAAAGACGTCACGTATCTGCATGTCAACTCTGCGTCGTATCAATGGGTCGGAAGCGATCATCGGCACCAGAGTTACGCCGAAGACGTTCACGAGAAACATCCTTGGATCTCGTGCACTTGTCCCTATCGTGAGCCCCTCTTCGCCACCATCACGATTGATCCTGAAGACCTCTCGGTTCGCGTCGAGGGGGTCAGGAGCAGCTGGGTGGGCGAAACGCCGGCGGACCTTGGCGTGGATGTCCATCCTTCACTGACCGTCGGTGA